>JAJPJP010000178.1 GCA_021324175.1 Chitinophagia bacterium | reverse complement strand
GGCCGGAAACATAATAGGTCGAAGTGCCATTTGTTTTGGCCTTGGCAAGGTCAGCGTTATACACATCATATCGGAAAACTCCCTGCAGGTGCTTTGGCCAAAAGAAGTAGCTTCCCTGTATATACCAGCCTTCGTGGACAATAGGATTCGCGTTGCCTTCTTCGCCGCGGATATATTCACTTTTGACGGATAATTGCGAGAGATTCAAAACTGCCTCTGTTCCCCACCGGATACGATTTTGACTCTTCGAAGTTGACGATGTAAACCTGTCGAATCCGTTGTAATATGAGCCTCCCAGGTCTAGAAAACCAGTCGGATGAATGACAATTCGGGCGTCGATATCCTTGGATTGATTGTTATCCAGCGTGTTAATACCGGCGCCATTGAGTAAGGCAAGGTAATAGTCGGCAAAATAGCCGCCCCGTGAGCGAATCAGGCTGCCGCTGATTTGAATCCCGATATCGCGACCATTCTGATTGCCTATCGAATCGACGAGACCGTTTGACGCGTCTCCTTTCCTGGCGACCAAGGCACTGACAACCTGCGAACGGTCGATGGTTTCGAGCGCACGATCCTGCGTCAGGTTCTCAACAGAGAATGGAATAGTAAATTGTCCGCCGGTGATTCTCAGAAAATCAAAAGGTTTGTAGGTGATAAATCCGTCCATCAGGGCAGGGGAGATCAATGCTCCTCCGGTTGGCGCGGTACCTGTCACACTTGAAGCACCTACAAAATCGACCAACAAGCGGTAACCCCATTTAGGTGAAAAATCACCCTGAAAATCCAGTCGCGCCCGCCGGATGTCAAATCCGTTGATTTTCCCTGCCTGCTGGTAATATTGATAATGGACCTGGGTATAACCGCTCAAACGAAGCATCCTTCCCAAGCTAAGCGGAAATGAATCAAGACGCGCATTATTGTCGCGTTGCCGCGATGCATAAGAATTTCGGATCGAATCTGCTTCCGCTTGCGAGATCGTTCCTTTTCGGAGTAAAAGATTCAGAAGGTCTTCAGCACTCTGGGCTATAGTCCGATGGGCGGTCGCTGGTAAAAGTATCGCCAGAATCAGTGCGATTTTTCTCATAAAGTTGTTTTAAAGTTAATAGTCTACTATTTTAGTAGGGTAATAAGCGAAAAAAAATCAAAGACTTTTCCTATACGGTTTCAAACTCCCTGACAGGAGAGTTTTCAAACGCCAGATCCGAACCGGAAGAAATCATCGTAGTTGTTTTTTGGCAAATATATAATAATATCCTACTAATTTGGTAGACTGTTAAGAAAAATTTATTTTTTATGACAAGAATTTGCGGAGCGCAAAATCTCCAAAATATTCGTGTTCTTCTTTTTCATCCCGGAATGACGCGAAGAGTTTGTCGAGCTCCAGAAGAATCGCTTCCTCATCCAGGTTCTCCTTGTATATTTTGTTCAGCCTCATGCCAAAATGGTCCCCGCCAATGTGCAAATTATACTTTCCCAGCGCGGTTCCGACAAATCCGATTTCAGCGACGGTCGATCTTCCACAGCCGTTCGGGCAGCCTGTCATCCTGATTATGATCTCCTCATCTTCGAGGCTGTGTTTTCTTATGAGCTTTTCAATCTTGGACAATAAAGTCGGAAGATATCGCTGGGCCTCCGCGAGTGCCAATGGGCAGGTATTTAGCGCGACGCACGCCATTGAATTTTTTCTGATCAGGGAAGCCTTTTCGGTATGTTGATCGATTCCGAATTTTTTCAAGATCTTTTGAATGGGCGGCCTGTCTTTTTCGGAAATGTCGGAGAGAATCAGGTTCTGGTTTGCAGTGAACCGGAAATTTGCCTTCCCAGTTCCGGCAATTTCGAACAACGCGGTTTTCAGTCGAAGTTTCCCTTCGTCAAGAACTCTGCCATTCTCAATGAATGGCGTATAATACCAAAGACCTTCATGATTTTGGTGCCAGCCATAGAAATCCTTGCGTTCGAAAAACTCGAAGGGACGGGCATCTTCCAAGCTGAATCCGCACCTCTTTTCTAATTCCTTGCGAAACCAGTCCGCACCCAGACGATCTATTGTGTATTTTATTCGTGCGAGTTTACGATCGCTGCGGTTTCCATAGTCTCGCTGTATCGTAGCTATTTCATAAACGACGCGAAGAATATTTGATTCGCCTGCAACAAATCCGAGCGTAGTTGCCAGCCGCGGATAAGTTAATGGGTTGCCATGCGTGGCGGATAAGCCACCGCCGACTGCCACATTGAATCCTTTGAGCTCGTTACCCTCGACGACAGCAATCAATCCAACGTCATTAGTAAAAACGTCAACGTCATTATTTGGAGGGATCGCTATACCCACCTTGAATTTTCGAGGCAGGTAACGGTCCTGGTAAAGCGGATCGTTTTCATCTTTTTTATCAGCCAGGATTTCTTCATCGAGCCATATTTCGTAATAGGCCCTCGTCCTGGGCATCAACATGTCGCTGATTTTTTTTGCGAATTGATGGATATTCGCGTGCAGCGGTGATTGCATGGGATGTGATGAACAAAGCACATTTCGATTAATGTCTCCGCAAGTTGCAATTGAATCTAATTTGGCGGCGTTGAAAGCCTGAATTGTCGGTTTTATATTCGATTTGATCAGCCCGTGAAGTTGCAGGGTCTGGCGGGTGGTGATCTTAATTGTGCCTGTTGTATTCTTACCGGCAATGTCATGAGTTGCCAGCCACTGTTCAGGCGTCATGAATCCGCCTGGCAGGCGCAACCTGATCATAAACGAATACAGCCTTTCAAGTTTCTTCTCAGCTCGTTCCTGTCGCCTGTCGCGGTCATCCTGCTGGTACATGCCGTGAAACTTGATCAAAGCCTGGTCTTCTTCACTGATCGCCCCGGAAATCTCATTCCTGATTTCGCCCGCGATTGTACCACGCAAACCGCGGCTATCTTGTTTGATTCGTTCCACCGATGATAAGTTATCTGCCATTTTCTGCGTATTGCCTATGCTAAAAAAAATTTTGTAGCAAACATTTCGAGGTTTAAAGCAAGCTGATCAATAAACGTCTTTAACATACCGTTCATTCAAGCTAAGCTGTTCAAGATAATCTGCCGCCTCCTGCTCTGAACGGTTGCCAAACGACTGAATAATGGAAATTAATGTCCTTTCGACATCCATACTCATCGGATCTCTTGCACCGCAGACATAAATGTGCGCTCCGGCTTCGATCCAGGAAAATAACTCTTGCCCGTGCTTCACCATCTTGTGCTGTACGTATACTTTTTCCGATGAGTCCCTGGAAAAAGCCACATTGACCCGGGTGAGTACATCGGTCTGAATCCAGTTTTGAATTTCTGTTTGATAGAGGAAATCCGTCCTAAAATGCTGGTCCCCAAAAAACAGCCAATTTCTCCCCGTTGCGCCGCGGGCATCGCGTTCGGCAAGAAATGCCCTGAAAGGGGCGATGCCAGTACCCGGTCCAATCATGATGATGTCCTTGCCGGCGTCAGGCAATCTGAACTGAGCGTTTCGGTGAATATAAAATTGAAGTTCGCTGTGAATAGGAAGTCTTGACAGGAAGTCGGAACACAGACCGCATTTATGCTCATTGTTCACTGAAAACCGGTCGAGTGCGACAGTGATATGAACTTCATTTTCATGTGCTGCAGGCGAAGAAGATATGGAGTACAACCGCGGCGTAATTGGATCCAGCACACTGAGCACCTCCCTGAATTGCACGACGTCACGCACAGGATAAATTTTTAAGAGTTCAAGCAAGCCCATCCGGGTGTGAGGAATTTCCTGCCCAACGATCGATGCATATTTTCTAACTACGCGATCAGGGAGGAAAATAATGCTGAGTCTGTTCAACAGCAGGTCGTCGATCTCGGTTTCCTGGTTCCTGTACACTACTTTTTCACTTGCATTGATGCCACTCAGCTGAATGATCGCCTCGACTGTATCCTTTGGGTTTTCGGGTATTATTCCAATCGAATCGCCTGGCTTGTAATCCAGACCTTCGGCCGAAAGTTCGATGTGGTGCGTTTGCTTGTTTGAACCGCGGTCATTCAGATTAATATTGGCCAATACCTTGCCAAGAAACACCCTCTTTCCCGTTTTCTTGCTTTCTGGTTGAGCTGCCGGCGTTGGCGAGATCTCTGCCTTCCTTTGCTCAAAATTTTGGAGAACCTCTCCAAACCATTTCCCCGCGTCATCGTGGTAGTCCGTATCACATTTTATGAGTGGGGCTATGCGCTCTCCGCCGAGTCTTTGCAGCTGGTCATCGACGTCTTCCCCAGCCTTGCAAAAGAGGGGATAGGCGGTATCACCAAGAGCAAGAACGCTATATTTTAAATGAGGCAGCTTAAATCCGTTTTTATGAATATGGTCATAGAATTTTTTTGCAGCCATGGGTGGCTCTCCCTCTCCCTGCGTACTGATGACCGTAAAGAAATATTCTTCCTTTGGCAAATCATCAAGTCTGTACTGCTCCAGGCTGACGAGTTTGGGATTGATTCCTGTTTTTTTTGCCCTGGCTGCAAAATCAACTGCCAGCTTTTTGGAATTTCCGGTTTCGGTCCCGTAGGCAATGGTGACTCTTGTCGGCAAGGTTACGGCAGACGCTCGATTTGGTATTGGTTCCTGGGCAATCAGGCCCGCGATATAGCCGTTTAGCCAGATCATTTCTTCTTTTGAAGCTCCCGATACAAGATCCTGAACCAATTTTAATTTCTCTGTTGTCAACATTTTTTCTCGATTTATAGGCTACGCCCGCGCAATCAATTCCGGCTTCGCGTTTAAGGGACTAAAATAGTCGCCGGGTTTGTTGTTATTTTCCTGCCAGCAAAATTGCTCGTGGAGCGCGACTACTCTTCCAACAATGAATATCGAAGGGGTATTAAAAGTGGTGTTCCCCAGTTTTGCCCGGAAATCAAACAGATTCGCACGATAAACTTTTTGATTTGGTGTGCTTGCCTGTTCGATAACCGCAACATGAATTTCCGGGCTCGCGCAAGATTCTATCAAACGGTCAACAATCTCCAGAATTTTTTCGGCAGACATATAAAACACCAGCGTGTCTTTGGTTTTTGCAAGCTCATGCCAGTCGATATCCTCTATCATTGCCTGACTGTAACAAGTCATAAAACGGACGGAACTCGCATAATCCCGCGCAGTTAACGGTATGCCCGCATAGGCTGCAGCCCCCGAGGCAGCGGTAACGCCGGGGACAATCTCGTACGGAAGACCTTCGCTGACGAGCCTGCCCAGTTCATGGGCCGCCTGGGAAAAAAACGAGACGTCGCCTCCTTTTAACCTGACGACCAGCTTGCCGGCCCTTGCATAATCTACCATCAGGTCGTTGATTAGATCCTGTGGCGTAGAGGCATCATGGCCACCCTGTTTTCCCACATGGAGAACCTGGGCTTCGGGTGAGGCATGCCGGCTAATGATTTCGTCGCTCACCAACCGGTCAGCAATGATGACGTCGGCTTTCTTAATCCAATCGGCGGCTTTCAGGGTGATCAGATCAGGGTCACCGGGGCCGGCGCCTGCCAGAATCACTTTACCCTTGTTGTCTTTTCG
>JAJPJP010000236.1 GCA_021324175.1 Chitinophagia bacterium | reverse complement strand
GTAACAAAAAGCAAAAAAAGGAACGGAAGAATAGTTTAATTCGCACTGCCGTATATGTACTGTATGTCACGTTGCTTGTATTTGCAGGTCTTGAAATAGCTCTTCGCATTTACAACCCATTTCATTTTCGTTTGAAAGGCGAGAGCATTATACTTCCTGTGAGCCAGAAAACAACGATCTACAATAAAATTAACCCCAAGCTCGATTCAATCGTCGTAAATACCCGAAATGCCATTGGCTTCAGGGGGCCTGAATTGCCCGCGAGAATCGCTGATTATTTGTCCATAATTACGGTTGGAGGAAGCACAACTGAATGCAAATTTTTGAATGACAACAGGACCTGGCCATACTTAACAGACTCAATACTTTCCAGGTATTTTAAGAGTTTATGGCTGGATAATGCAGGTTTAGACGGGCATTCCACTTATGGCCACCAGGTCCTATTAAATGACTATCTGGTCAGGCTCCATCCAAAAGTTATCACGTTCCTGGTGGGCGTTAATGATATCGAGAGCGACGAGCCTTCATTTCATGACAAACTATATGTGCGGGGGGCATATTCCGACTTTGGTCATTTTGTTTTGAACAACAGCGAGGTTATCAATTTGATGGTCAATTTCCAACGCGGCTGGCGGGCTCAAAAATTAAATAATACAACCCAAAAGCCAGTGAATTTGATCAGGAATTACAGCTTAGAGATCCCGGATTCGGTCACCGCGAAGCGATTGGCAAACCAGCGCCCTTACCTTGCCAGGTACCATGAGAGACTTGTACAGCTGGTTGATACCTGTCTCGCGAATCACATTGTTCCTGTTTTGATTACTCAACCCGATTTATTTGGTTCGGGTCTTGACAGCATTTCAGGGGTAAACCTGGAAACCTTTAAGATCGAACCGGGACTAAATGGGAAGCTCCTTTGGCAAATTCTTGAACTATATAACGATGTCACCAGGCTGACTTGCAGCCAAAAAGATGTGTTTCTTGTTGATCTCGCGCGCCTAATGCCCAAAAACAGTCAATATTTTTACGATGGGTCCCATTTTACCAACCAGGGAGCGCAAAAAGTCGCATCCATTGTTGCGGATCGACTACTAACATTTCTTAACAAAGAGTTTCCTGGATATCGCAAGTGAATACGAATCTTGATATACTAAATGAAGGGGCCAAAGAAAATTTTGCCCTGATAATTTAAGTGAGAATTTTAGCCGCTAGCTGAAAATTTGGAATAATATTGCAGGCAAATATCAACAGGGAAGCAAGAACCATTAATGGAAACTTTAAAAGAAATCTGGATCTATTTGAAAAGACGAAAGAAGTGGTGGCTTGCACCCTTGATTATCGTATTGCTGATTTTTGGACTTTTGATTGCAATCGCCGGCACGTCCGCCATCGCCCCTTTTATCTACACCCTATTCTGATCACCTTTTAAAGAAATGCCAATAAAAATGCGGGTCGGCCCAACGAATCATTTTGGAATAGCTGGATGGCTCTGCTTTTTGGTGTCTCTATGTGTGGTTGCCTGCATCTGGATAGCATGGCCGTCTAAATATTACTTTTTAAACGACGATTTCGAACACATTTACCTTGCCGCCAATGGTCATTTCTTGTATGGCAACTTAATGAGGCCCGTGGATGATGTTTTGCTTTGGACTGAGCATTTTTTATGGGGCAATAAGCCATTCGGCTATCATGCGGTGAATCTCATCCTCCACCTGGCCGACACAATGTTGGTTTTCCTGGTTTCGAGGACACTGCTGTTAATGTATTCTGAAGGAAAGTCGATGGTGAAAAAGGCCAGCCTGGCGGCCCTCATTTTTCTAATCTATGGAGTACACAGTGAACCCGTCTTTTGGATAATTGGTTGCGCATCTTCATTGGGTGCTCTGTTTTTCCTGATCGCGTTGCATGCTTATCTCCGCCGCGAAAAAATGGGATATTTTGTGCTTTCCCTGGTATGCCTCATCGCAGGTCTTTTTACTTACGAATCTGTATGGGTTTTCCCTATCCTGGCATTATCGATTTCAGCTATTGACGCGCACCGTAAGAAATGCATGTGGCGGAATGAATGGATGTACCCTGTAATCGTGGCGATTTGTTTTTTTTTAGTTCTCATTTCCAAAAGCATTTTTTTTGGAGGGATCGGGTCAGATTACACTTTGCATAATATTTACTTTTTTAACCTGCGAATACTATTGACAAATTATAATGCTCTTCTGGCCAGGACGTTTCTTTGCCCTATGGCAAACACAGCTTTATTTGTCGGCTGCTATGCGACAGCGGTGGCGTTTATTATTTTATGCATAGCCTATCTTCGAAGGAACCATAGAACGAGTATGCTGTTGATTTTGATGCTTTTTTCGTATCTGGTGTCATGTCTTCCGGCTGTATCGCTCGGCATAAACATTCACAATAGCGAATCGGAGCGGTACGTATATTTACCTTCGTTCTTTTTTATTTTATTTTTGGTCGAATTAGTCTGTCTGATCGGGCAAAGAAAGGCTTTTAGAGTTGTGATTTATGTGATTTTCGTATGTGCTCATCTCTACCTGTTTAGCAAAGTTGCCCGTACCTATCAATTTGCGGGGCGTGTTGTACGAAAGTCAATGGCGGCTATTGCAACGATCAATTTCCCCGTTCAGACGATTCACCTTGTCCATCGACCTCTCCGCTACGCCGGAGCAATTATTTTTCGGTCCGATTTTCGTTTTCCACTGGAGCTAAATTGCCCAAACTTAAAATATGGCCAGATTGATACGGTGAGCACATATCTTTATTCAAATGAGGTTCCCTTTCGTACTGAAAAAATCGCATTGCCGCTGGGCCTCAATTTCCTAAAGGGATCGGCCCGGAAAATAGACGGAAATGCGATCGAAATCAAAACGAAGGACGAGTCATTCTCATTCGACGAAAATAATGACATCATTTTTTTCTGGACAGACAGCACATTTCTAATCATCAAGTAAAGTCAAAATGCGTTTCTTAAAGAAGACGATGATAGCAGTAATTATTATCGTAATTCTCAGTTTGCTAAAAGGAATCATCCCGAGGATATCGCCTCCCGCCGCGATTTTTTACGTCAACCTGCTTGGGTGCATTCAATTATTCATTCTTTTTTGGGCGGTATTTACCGGTACACTGGAGGCGTTTTGGTGGAAGCTGGCATCGATTAGGAATGCGTTTGTTAACAGCGGAATAATTTATCTCGTTTTTTGTGCTTTTTTCGAGATAATGAGTTTGTTCATGGTCCATTTTCCAAAAACTATACCCTCTTGTCTCTTAGGCGAGTTTAAATATTATTACGAAAACTACCAACGAAATATTTTGCAATACGATTCAAGTATTTCTGAATATGATTCGAACGTCTTCTATAAGATGCGGCCGAACCTGCGGGGAGTATTTCGGAACGTGGAATTCGAAGACAGCATTTTGACTAATTCTGCGGGATTTCGGAGTAACGAGATTTCTCTCAGCTATAGCAGGATCACTTGCGCGGGTGACTCATACACGCTCGGATGGGGGGTCGGACAAACTGAAACCTATCCAAACGCGCTTCAGGAATTGCTGGGTAAACCTGTACTGGATGTCGGGATGTCATCTTATGGAACAGCCAGGGAATTGGCGACTGTCAGACAATTGGATAGTTTTCATTTGGATTTACTCATTATCCAGTATTCTTACAATGACATTGATGAAAATCTGGCATTTGCTGAAAGTGGCGACAAGCTGGTCGTTTCTAACCATTCGGTTTATGACAGCGCGCAAGAATCGATGCGCTGGAGCAGGCTTTATTTTCCGGGTAAGTGTTTCCTTTCACTAAGCAAAATCATTTTGGGGCATTACTTCGGCGAATTAAAGTTGATCCTTTCGCCGAGAAGGACTAACAATATTTCAGACTCGGCTTCATATGACAAAGCGGCAAAATTGTTTATCAATGTGCTTATGCACTCTGGCATTGATTTCAAGCGAACACAGATCATTGTATTTGATATTTGCGAGTTCAGCCAGCTAAACGACAAATTCATCAATGCGGTCCAAAGGGTAAGCAATACACCGGAAATCCAGTCTTCTTTTGGTCAACACGTTCATCTTCTCCCCATCGCAGGCAAATTGACTTCGAAAGACTATTTCGTTTTGGACGGCCACCTGAGACCAAGCGGTCAGAGGAAGATCGCACGCGAGCTCGCCAACATTATCTTAAATCTTCGATAATTTACCTATTATATTTCAGATCGAGCACCCGGGAAGCATACTTGCCAATAATATCAAATTCGAGGTTGACGCTGCTCCCGATCGAAATTTCTTTGATATTGGTATGCTCGTAAGTGTAAGGAATTATGGCGACTGAGAAAGTTTTTTTTCCTACGTTGAATGCAGTTAGGCTAATTCCGTTAAGACATATTGATCCCTTTTCGACCACCAAGTGGCTAAATTTTTTCGAAAATTCAAAAGTATATTCCCAGCTTCCTTTCCTTTCAGTTTTGGATATACAAAAACCAATGGTGTCAGAATGGCCTTGTACCAGGTGTCCGTCGATGCGGTCATCAAACTTGAGGCTTCGCTCCAAGTTGACGAGGCCGCCCGTTTTCCATTCGCCGATGTTGGATTTTGAGAGTGTTTCGGCGATCGCTGTGACTGAGTGAGTTTTTCCCTCTGTGCTTTCGACCGTTAGACAGACACCGTCGTGCGCAACACTTTGATCGGCTTTTAGCTCACCAGAAATTTTGGACAATACCCAGAAGGTACGATTGGTCCCGACTGATAACACGCTGACAATCTTGCCAATATCTTCAATAATTCCGGTAAACATGATTCTTGATTTAGTTTCGATTTCTCAAATGTTTATTCTAACTTTGCGTTCCTCAAACTAAAAGGAGAAATTATGCTAATAATTGATTCAAAAGATTGCGAAAATATCGATAAGGCATTAAAAAAATACAAGAAAAAGTTTGAAAAGGCAAAAGTCCTTCTTCAATTGAGGGAGCGGCAGTCGTATATTAAACCGTCTGTAAAAAGAAGGGGGCAGGTCCTGCGGGCCGTATATCGCCAGCAACTCGCAAGTGGTAAGATCGAATAGTATTATCTGAGAATATTTTGTTTATGAAGCCGCTCAGTCGAGCGGCTTTTTCATTATTTGACTAGCTAATTGAAGAAATCAATAATTTTGTATGAGAATAACCCTGACAACTTGTATATCCTGATTCAACCTTTTATTGACTTTCTCAAATTCGAAAAACGCTACTCACAGCATACCGTTAGAAGCTACCAGGATGATCTTTTGCAGTTTCTTAAATATCTCACAGAAGCATTTGGCGTCATGCAGCTCAAAAGTCTGGAGTCGCCCATGGTGAGATCCTGGTTAGTCCATCTGAAAAATAATGGGTTAGCTTCAAAATCAATCAATAGAAAAATATCGGTTCTTAAATCATTTTTTAAATTCCAGGTTCGGACAGGTCAATTAACCGGGATTCCCATGTCCAATATTTCGATGCCTAAAAACAAGCGTCGGCTTCCTGGCTTTGTTGAACAAAAGGACATGAAAAGTCTTTTCTCATCTGTGGAGTTTCCCGACGACTGGAAGGGAAAAACTGACAAATTGCTGCTGCAGATTTTCTATCAAACTGGCATGAGGTTGAGTGAGGTACTGAACCTGATCGAGTCAAACGTCGATCCGGCTAATCGCGTCATAAAGGTCCTGGGAAAGGGAAATAAGGAGCGAATTATTCCAATCAGCCAGGATCTATTCAATGAAATCGCTAAATATTCATCCGACAAGAGAAAAGTTTTTGGGAAGAGTGATGCACAGTGCTTGCTCGTCGGTAAGTCCGGTAAGAAACTCTACCCTAAATACGTCTATCTTGCTGTTACAAAATATCTCGGGGGTGTGACTACGCTTGAGAAACGAAGTCCCCATGTTTTGCGTCACACATTTGCAACCCACCTCACCAATAACGGGGCAGATCTTAATTCGGTAAAAGAATTGTTGGGACACTCCAGTCTGGCCTCCACGCAGATCTACACGCACAATAGTATCGAAAAACTGAAAGAAGTTTATAGGAAAGCGCACCCGAAGGCATGACGCGCCAAAATCGCTGTGAAATTCGTTTTCGAAACCGGAGAGAAATATTCTGGACTCCTTTAGAGGTCGCATGCCAGGTGGTGGCTTTGCGTATCTTTTTCAAATGAAAAGCAGCGCTTTTGTTTTGGGTTCCCGGTTATTTTGCCGTAACCAGCACCATGGATTGCAATTTGATTCAATTATATTTGGAAAAACTGGCCAAAATTGCTATCTTCAGTACGAGAGTCTTCAATCGGCTCCGTTTAGTTCTTTAATTTGCTTTTTGTTCAAAAGAAATTGTTATGAAGGTTAACATTCACACCGTGCATTTTAATGCCGATGTTAAGCTGTTGGTTTATGTAACAAAAAAATTAAAAAAATTAAACACTTTTCAGGATGGAATTGTCAGCATAGATGTCTTTTTGAAGTTGGATAATGTAGCGCATACTATTAAAGACAAAGTAGCAGAAATCAGCGTTTGGGTACCGCATCATCAGTTTTTTGTAAAACACCGTTGCAAGTCGTTTGAAGAATCTTTTGATTGCGCCCTGGAATCGATGACAACCCAAATCAAAAGAAAAAAGGCGAAGAATTTGCATAACCCCCGAATCTCATAAGGTCTTCTAGAATAGAAGGCCTTTTTTTTCGTTATCACTCACTGCTCAATTGATTTTCTGTTCATTAAAGGTGGAAAAAAAAAGAGTCAAAATTTTTGATTTTAACAAATTCGCTTACCTTTGCCTTCCTAAAAAAAATGAGGTGCTAACGTGCGATTTGTCAGTTCTTTGTAGAGTATGAAATTATCAGTGGCCAGAAGAAAAATTAAAGCTGGCAAAGTATATCGTTTGGGCGGATGCGCTGACGAAGAATCAAATGCCACTTTAGCTCAGCTGGTAGAGCAACTGATTTGTAATCAGTAGGTCGTTGGTTCGATTCCGACAAGTGGCTCAGATTGGGCAAGTAGCCAAGTGGCCAACGGCAACAGACTGTAAATCTGTCCTCTTCGGAGTTCGGTGGTTCGAATCCATCCTTGCCCACAGATTTCGCAATCATTGACCATAAGTTTGGTCGTTCGACATAAGTTCTTTCATTTGCTATAAAATTGGTATATCAGCATCAGAAATGCAGCTGATATTTGCGGAAGTAGCTCAGTTGGTAGAGCGACAGCCTTCCAAGCTGTAGGTCGCGGGTTCGAACCTCGTCTTCCGCTCAGCGTTGAGATGACAGTCGACAGATGACTTGAATCTTCCAGCCAGCAACGGGCATCTGTCAAAAGGATGACTAGCCGTTGTAGCTCAGTGGTAGAGCACTTCCTTGGTAAGGAAGAGGTCGTGAGTTCAATTCTCATCAACGGCTCAGCATGGATCATACCAACGGCCCTTCAAGCAGTGCCGTCGTGAAAGGACTTGAAGTGGAAGGAAAAAGGAATCGCTCGAAGGGATTTGTCAGATGGTTGCTGCATTCGCCAAAATTGGAAATTATGTTTATAGGTGGCCGGGTAGTTTTTAATATAAAAAAATACAATCTAAATTAATAACGATGTCAAAAGAGACCTTCAAGAGGGACAAACCTCATGTGAATGTTGGTACCATTGGGCACATTGACCATGGTAAAACAACTTTAACTGCGGCCATTACTACCATTCTTTCTAAGAAAGGATTGGCCCAGGCTAAAAAATATGATGAAATTGATGCTGCTCCTGAAGAGAAAGAGCGTGGCATTACGATTAATACCGCGCATGTTGAATACCAGACAGCCAATAGACACTATGCGCATGTGGATTGCCCGGGCCATGCTGACTATGTTAAAAATATGATCACTGGTGCTGCACAAATGGATGGCGCGATACTTGTCGTAGCCGCTACTGATGGACCGATGCCACAAACTAAGGAGCATATACTCCTCGCTCGCCAGGTAGGTGTTCCCCGCATGGTTGTTTTTATGAATAAGGTCGATCTTGTGGACGATCCGGAATTACTGGAACTGGTTGAAATGGAAATCCGGGAACTTCTGACGTTTTACGGTTTTGATGGCGATAATACCCCAATTATTAAAGGCTCTGCCACTGGCGCGCTTGCCGGTGATGAAAAGTGGGTTTCAGCTATCGATGAATTGATGGCAGCTGTTGACAGCTATATTCCGCTGCCGCCGCGCCCGGTTGATCAGCCGTTCCTGATGTCCGTTGAAGATGTTTTTTCGATTACAGGTCGTGGGACAGTAGCTACAGGTAGAATAGAAAGGGGTCGCATTAAAGTGGGAGAAGGCATTGAAATTGTCGGCCTTATGGAGGCGCCATTGACGTCAACGGTTACGGGAGTTGAAATGTTCCGGAAATTGCTCGAAGAAGGCGAGGCCGGAGACAATGCGGGCCTGTTGCTTCGTGGAATTGAAAAAAACCAGGTTCGTCGCGGAATGGTTCTTTGCAAACCAGGCTCAATTACACCTCATACCGAATTTAAGGGTGAGGTATACGTTCTGAGCAAGGAAGAGGGCGGACGACATACCCCTTTTTTCAATAAATACCGGCCTCAGTTTTATTTCCGTACAACCGACGTAACGGGAGAGGTAGAATTACCTGCAGGCACAGAAATGGTTATGCCAGGCGATAACACCTCGCTCACTGTAAAACTTATCGCCCCGATTGCTATGGAAAAAGGGCTGAAATTTGCCATTCGTGAGGGAGGACGCACAGTGGGGGCCGGGCAGGTTACAGAGATTTTGAAGTAGCTGGCAAAGGCTTTTGTTAATTTTTGCTATTTTTGCATCATAATTGTTAAAAGCTGTTCCGGTCTGCGGAATAGCTTTTAGCTTTCATACGGGCATAGTTCAAAGGTAGAATAGAGGTCTCCAAAACCTTAGATCAGGGTTCGAATCCTTGTGCCCGTGCAAGTTGCTTCGGGCTGGCCCCAGGCGAACATTTTAGAACCGTTTCCCGTTATAAAAACAACGAATCATGAACAAAGTCGCGACGTATTTTAGAGAATCCTACAGGGAATTGCTCGAGAAGGTAACCTGGCCCAACTGGACACAGCTCCAGCAATCAACGATTATCGTTTTGGTGGCGACATTGCTGATCACCTTGATTGTCTGGGTGATGGACCTGATCGCCAGCGGCGTCTTAAAATTTATCTATTCATTCTTTTCAAAGTAATAATGGAAACAATAAACCAACCAGTAAGTCAGCAGGAAACAAAATGGTATGTACTTCGTGTCGTCAGTGGTAAAGAGCGTAAGGTCAAAGAATATCTGGATAAGGAAATCTCCCGCGGTGGATGGAGTGAAGTGGTGAAGCAGGTTTTTCTTCCTGTGGAGAAGGTATACAAGGTTCAGAATGGTAAGAAGGTAATGAGGGAACGAAATTATTATCCCGGCTATGTCATGATTGAGGTCAAAGATGGCAAATTGAGCGATGATTTGCGGGACGCCGTGAAAAATACGACCAATGTGATCCATTTCCTTGGTAAAGAAAATCCCATTGCTTTAAGAAAGGCAGAAGTGAATAAGATGCTGGGCAAAATGGATGAAATGGCTGAAACCGGTGGAATGAGCATGAGCGAACCTTTTATTATTGGGGAAACTATTAAAATTATTGAAGGTCCGTTTAATGATTTTAACGGCATTATAGAAGAGGTCAATGATGAAAAAAAGAAATTAAAAGTTACAGTGAAAATTTTCGGCCGATCCACTCCCGTTGAATTAAATTATATGCAAGTCGAAAAAATAGTTTAAATTCATGAACCGAAACAAAGCTACCCACAGGTGGCTTTTTTTATCTCTTACCACAAAATGATTTTTATGCGGATGGCCTTTCTCATCATGGCTCATAAAAATCCGTCTCAAATTGAAAGGCTGGTTCGTCAGCTTGACCACGAAGATTTTGACATTTATCTGCACCTTGACAAAAAGGCGAACCTTGCCGCCTTCGAATACCTCGCAGAGAATGGTCGCGTTAAATTCATAGCGAATCGTATCAGGGTGACTTGGGGCGGAATTAGTATTCCGGATTCAGTTATTGCATCAATGAAAGAAATTATGTCTGGAGATATCCAGTATGATTTTATTTCCTTGATTAGCGGCCAGGACTACCCTTTGCGGTCCGCAGGTGAGATATATTCCTATTTTGAGAAAAGGCGGGGAAAAAACTTCCTTTATCTTGAATCGCTCATTTCTCCCTGGTGGAGTGAAGCCAATAAGCGAATCAATCGCTATGATATGGTCAACTATTCTTTTCCGGGGAAATACCGACTGCAATGGCTTGTCAACTTTTTGATGCCGAGGAAAATGTTCCCATTCCCATTTGTGCTTTATGGAGGACCACGTGCTGCCTGGTTTACGCTTACGCCGGATTGCGCGAAATATGTTATCGATTTTTTACATCAAAATCCGCAGGTCAGAAAATTTTTTTACCACACTTGGGGTGCAGACGAGTTTGTCTTTCCAACTGTCATCATGAACTCCAAATTCAAACGGACAGTCGTTATTGACAATGATTTTTTGTACATGGATTGGACTGCAGGCGGGTGCAGCCCAAAGATACTGACGTGTGAAGATGCTAATTCGCTGCGGAAGAGCTCCTGCTATATGGCACGGAAATTTGACGTCGACAAGGATCTCGACGTCTTTGATCTGATGGACAAGGCGATCGAAAAACACGCATCGGTGATCCGATTTCCTGCCTCGCAAAAGCAGGTCATACCAATAAAAAACCCTCTGCGCGCAAAGGGTTTCTGAAAATTGTTTACCGCTTTCTTCTTAACTGCCGCTACCTGATTCCGGCATAGTGTTCGCTGATGCGGACGGAGCTTCAGCTGGCGGAGGTGCCATCGGTGCAGGTGTAGGCTTTGGCGTCGGTTTGGGTGCAACTTTCTTTGGAGCTGCTTTTTTGGCGGGAGCTTTTTTTGCTGCTGCTTTTTTGTGGGCTGCCTTCTTCGCAGGGGCTTTTTTCTTTGCTGCTTTTTTAGCGGGGGCTTTTTTCTTCGCAGCTTTTTTTGGTGCTGCCTTTTTCTTCGCAGCTTTTTTTGGTGCAGCTTTTTTAGCCGATTTTTTCTTTGACTTTGCCATAGTTATTAGTGTTTGCTTTTAGTAAAGAGAAGCGATATGAATTTTATTATGGAAATTTAGCTATTTTAAAATAATAAATAGAAATCTTATATATTTTTTTGAAATTATTTTTCCTTTGTTACATTGTTGAAGAACCTCTCCATTTAATGCATCTGAATAATCTCAGCATCTTCCCATCCTGGCGGATCTTGGTCGTCGCCCAGCGAGTTTGGAATTTCCGCATGGCAGTCGCCTGGCGGAATATAGGAACCCGCCACACTGGCGAGCAGATATTCTTGCAGGAAATAAGGCACGATAATGATTTTCCGAGTTGTGACAGCCGAAACTTGAAAGTAACCCAGTGCAACATCGTTGCTGTCCGCAACATTGCGGATATTGCCTGTAAGCGAGGCGGGGAGGGGGTCCAAAATGCTGCCTGTCCTGGCTGTTTGCTCCAGGTATTGCTGCCAAAATATATAAAGATCTCTGTTCAGGGACATTTGTTTTACCTCTACAAAATGCCTCCCAAACCAATAAACCGGTGAATAGTAGACGGGTTGAATTATCTCCCTCCCATTTACAAACTGGTCTGAGAGTATATTTAACGCGTTATCCGGGTGATATTGGACACATAGTGCAAAACAGGTACACATATATGGATCCGTACAGGGCGGGCTCCCGATCGTGCAGGGACCACCCCATGACTTGCGGGGAACATAGCCGAAGCTTGTCCAACGGTAAAAGTTAGTGGTTTTCTCGGGGTCATGGACATTAGCAGAAACGATAATCTGGGTTGGACGGACGTCAGTAATATAGGTACTATCATAGACCACCGAAAAACTGTCAATAGGAGGAACTGGAGGAATTTGCTCGGGAGAAGATTTATAGGTTTCCCCGTTTGCCAGATGTATTTCCAGAACGTAGGTTCGGCCGACGGCCCCTAAAAAATTGGAATTTGTGGATTGATAGAGCCCGGGCGAAACCAATTGGAAAGGGCACGAATCGCCCTGGTCATCGCGAATGAGCACCGAAGCATCATTGATATAATTCTGATTTGAATCAATATGTGCGCTGGCATTTAACAATTGCCCAGTAAAGGTCAGTTTAACATTGTAAGGCGCCGAGTCCGTCGAAATCATACCTTCAACAACCAGCGTCGGCGCACTTTCACGGATGACGGGCTGAATTCCGCGCACGCAGGAGAAGTGGAGGGTGACGAAAAAAATCAAAACGATTTGAGTACGGGCCAGTCTAAAAACCATATCTTTTAAAATTAATTACTATTTATTCGTTTGATAATTCCATAAAACCTTCCTTTTTAACTGGCAGGATCATGCCTCGATGAAGCTCAATAATTTGGGAGTAATTTCATAGCTCAGTTTTATTGAATCAGGGGTCGAATCGGTCGTAACAAATCCCTTAGCGCTCAAAATGAAACTTGAACGTCGAATTTGATCGAAGATTCGCCTGGCACAACACATTATTACCAGGAAGCCGGCAGGTAATAAAATCATGTAACAGCGCTCAATGCGCATTAATTTAAAAGAAATAATAAATAGTAAATGATGGTATCACCGTTCCCAAAACGGAAAGCTCATAAGAGTTCAAACCGCTCTGGTCACGCTGGAAATAAACAGAATAAGGATTTTTTCGGGCATAAACATTATAGATCGAAAAATTGACTACCGTATATTTTTTTTGTTCGGGGAACCTTCGCGAATCGTGGGAAAAGGAGATATCCAGCCGGTCATAAACCGGCAGCCTGTCTTCATTTCGCAGGGAATAATTGGTGACGACGGTATTGTTGATTACATAGGTCCCATCCGGGTAAGTCGCAGGCCTGCCGCTAACGTATATGAAATTGACTCCGAAGTCCCAACCGGAACCCAGCTTAACGCCTCCCGAGAGATTCAGGTTCACCGGCCGGTCAAAATTGGATGGGTAATAGGCGCCACCGTCGACGGCCTCGCTCGCAAAGGATGAAATGTCCTGAATGAAAGTTCTTGACCAAGTATAGGCTAACTGGCCTGTATATTTTCCTTTGGTCTTTTTTAAGTTTAACTCCAGACCGTATGATTTACCGTTTGCTTCGAGAAGTGAAGCATCCAGGTACGGATTCATGGACAGATTCGCTCCATTTTTGTAGTCAATTGTGTTGCTGCTTCTCTTGTAAAAGCCTTCTACGGAAGACTCAATTAAGTTATTACCAAAATTTCGAAATATCCCCAGGGCGTATTGCGTGCCAGCGGCAGGCTTTACCTGAGGATCGCTCAATTTCCAATAGTCCACCGGGGTTATCGATATTGTATTTGAAATCAATTGCAGATATTGGTAGGTTCGATCATAGCTAAGCTTGATTGACGTGGCTTCATCGATTCCGATCTTAAGCAGAGCTCGGGGTTCCCATCCCTGATAAGTCTGAATGGGTTCGCCTTTCCCGTAAAGCACGCTGTCAACGATGGTCGCCTGCGATTCCGGGACCCCAGGCGCGTAACTATAAATAGTGTGGGCGCCCCGGTATTGGAAAGTTGAATGCCTTATGCCGGCTTCCACCGAGAGCAAGGTGCCAATATCGAATCTGTCAAGTAAGTACTCGGCGAATTCGTTTCCATTTTCGTTCTGAAGGTTAATGTGGTTAATAATTGATCCCGGTCCGGCGGGGCTCAATTGTCCAGGACTAACTATATAGTTGATAAAGTCTGCACCCATTTCAACATAGTTCTTGTCCGAGGCCTGATAGGAAAAATTGCCCTTTCCCTGACGGTGTAGGATCGTGTTGCGCAACCGGAATTGATAATTTGGCTGAACGCCATTGATATCGGAAATATAGTAGCTGGCATTTGAGTTTAAGCTAAATACCAGTTTTTTTGAGATTTCAGATCTCCAGTTAACACTGGCTAAGTCAGTTTGCCAGCTGTAGGTTGTATCACCTGGGAACTTAAAAAAATCATAACTCCTGTAAAGAGAAAGGGAAACGCGGTTCTTGTTGTTTATTTTATAGGTCAATTTTCCCGTCAAGTCATAAAAAAAGGCATTGCTGTTGCCGACAGAACCTGGGAAAAAACTCATCATGGCGCGCGGAAAGGCTATTCGTGCGCCCGCAGTAAATGTGAATTTGTTCCCCATCGGTCCATCTGCAAACACGTGAGCGCTGATCGGCCCAAGCCCCGTATTATATCGGACTTTCTCTTCATTCCCCGGTTTGATGCTAATTGCTGCAAGTGAAGAAAGCCGGCCTCCAAAAGAAGCTGGAATGGTTCCCTTAAAGAGAGTGAAATTCTGGATAGCATCGGCGCTTATCACCGAATAAAACCCGAGTAAATGAGCTGAATTGAACAATGGCGCATTGTCGAGCAATATCAGGTTCTGATCCACATTTCCGCCCCTGACATTGAATCCATTCGATCCTTCACCCGCAGTCGAGACCCCGCTTTGAAGCGCAATGGCCTTGATGATGTCCGCTTCGCCAAATACCATGGGCGTTTTTCTCAGCTGCGCGACATTTATGCTGATGGTACCCATCCTCGCTTCGGACACGTTTGCGTCGGTGCGGCGCGAAGCAATAACTATTTCCGGAAGTTCAGCTGGGGGTCTTTTTTTTAGTTGTACAGTTACAAAATGTTCATCCTGCAAATAGATGGTCCTCGTATAAATTTGATAGCCGCCTGAGGTGCAGACAAGTTCATAGGTATCTACTGGCATCGCGATAGAGAAACGACCGGAATCGTCTGTGGAGGTTCCCCTATTATGATTTCTGAAAGAAATGGTTGCCCCTGCGACTGGCTCATGGGTATCAAAATCATTGATTTGGCCTTTTAGCTCAACTTGTTGTGAAAAGCTTTGTTGAAATAGGGCACAAAAGCAAAAAACCAGGAATTTTCGGACAGTAATCAATCTCACAGCGATGGTTGAGTAATGGAAATTAATGACTTATTCAATATTTATGAGTGTAATTTAACATGATAAGTTGCTTTAAAAAAAACCGTAGGCCAAAATAATTATTCCAAATTATTCGGTTAGCTTTGCAGCCCCAAGTAAAGTTCTTATTCATGAGGCATTTGGGAGCTTCCCAAAATAGAAGCGCTAATACCAAAAAAGATTAATCATGGCAAAAGAAATCACAGGTTTCGTTAAACTGCAGGTTAAGGGCGGCCAAGCCAATCCTGCACCGCCAATTGGCCCGGCTCTGGGTTCAAAAGGCATTAATATCATGGAATTCTGCAAGCAGTTCAATGCAAGGACGCAGGACAAAATGGGCAAGGTTCTGCCGGTTCTCATTACCGTTTTCAATGACAAATCCTTTACGTTTATTATTAAGACGCCGCCGGCTGCTGTCCAGCTTTTGGAAGCGGCAAAGGTTCAAAGTGGTTCGAAAGAGTCAAATCGCAATAAGGTCGGAAAGGTATCATGGACGCAGGTTGAGGCTATTGCAAAAGACAAGATGCCGGATCTCAATTGTTTTACCGTAGAAAGCGCTATGCGGATGGTCGCGGGAACAGCCCGCAGTATGGGGATCACCGTCGAGGGCAAAGCTCCCTGGGCAAATTAAATCCTTAATCTAAAATCATTTGCAATGGCACTAACTAAAAAAAGAAAATCGGCGGCCGGCAAGGTCGACAACAATAAGGCCTACACGCTCAGGGAAGCGTCCAACCTGGTTAAAGAGGTCAATACTGCTAAATTCGATGCATCAATCGATTTACACGTTCGCCTTGGAGTTGACCCTAAAAAAGCAGATCAGTCAATTCGGGGGACGGTAAGTTTACCACATGGCACAGGTAAAACCAAGAGGGTTTTAGTGCTTTGCACGCCGGATAAAGAAAACGAAGCAAAGTCAGCGGGCGCGGATTTAGTGGGGCTCGATGAGTTTATTCAAAAAATTGAAGGTGGTTGGGTGGATATCGATGTCATCATTGCGACTCCGTCCGTGATGCCTAAGATCGGTAAGCTCGGAAAAGTCCTCGGTCCGAGAAATCTTATGCCGAATCCCAAGACGGGGACGGTAACTAACGATGTATCGGCTGCTATTGGCGAGGTTAAAGGAGGTAAGATTGCTTTTAAGATAGACAAGGCGGGCATTATCCATGCTTCTATTGGGAGGGTCAGTTTCACTCCCGATAAGATTACAGAAAATAGTCAGGAATTGATCAACGCAATTATCAAGGCAAAGCCTGCGACGGCGAAAGGAACATACTTAAAAAGTGTATTTATGGCAAGTAGCATGAGTCCGGGTATTTCCATCGATACTAAAACCTTTGTGCACTAAATCATTTGATTCTGGCACCAGAATCGCGAAAAAAACCGGATATGAACAAGGATCAAAAAAATGAAGTCATCGAATTGTTGAAGGACAAGTTTTCGCAATACAACAATTTTTATGTGACGAATACGGAAGCGCTCACAGTCGAACAGGTGGGTAAGCTCCGCCGCATCTGCTTCAACAAAAAGGTTGAAATGAAGGTGGCAAAAAATACCCTGATAAAAAAGGCGCTCGAAAGTCTCAACGGAGACAAGTATGCGAATGTCTATGATGCCCTTCATGGAGTTACGGCGCTTCTGTTCTCTGAGAGTCCCAAAGACCCGGCGCTCATTCTGACTTCATTCAGGAAAGAAACCAATCTGGGAAACCCCGTCCTCAAAGCAGCGTTTATTGACGGCGATGTTTTTGCAGGCGACGAACAACTGAAGACACTGGCCTCGTTAAAGAGTAAACATGATCTGATCGGAGAAATCATAGGCTTGTTGCAATCCCCGGCAAAAAATGTTATTAGCGGACTGAATGCGGGAAGCAAGTTGGCGGGCATCATCAAAGCGCTGGAGGATAGGGCAGCGGCAAATTAAATAGTCAAAAAAAACCCAGGCCTGGGGGTTAATCAAAGGCAAAGTTTTTTTAAACCGTCCGCCGGAGTGCAAAACGATGAAGGCGGAAAAAATTTAGACATATGGCAGATTTAAAATCGTTCGCAGAACAGTTGGTTGGGCTGACTGTCAAAGAAGTAAATGAACTCGCTAAGATTCTCAAGGAAGAATATGGCATTGAGCCGGCAGCTGCAGCTGTCGCCGTTGCTGCAGGACCCGCCGCTGGTGGCGCTGCACCCGCAGTGGAAGAAAAAACATCCTTCAATGTAATTTTGAAAAATAGCGGACCCAACAAACTCAATGTCGTCAAGATGGTTAAGGATATTACCGGCCTTGGTTTGAAGGAAGCGAAGGACCTGGTCGACGGTGCGCCAAAGCCAATTAAGGAAGGAATCAGCAAGGCTGATGCGGACGCGATTCTTACCAAGCTTAAAGATGCTGGCGCTGAAGTAGAAATTCAGTAAATATACCGAGGCTATTATTAGACCATTACCCCGGTTTTCCGGGGTTTTTGGAGTTAGTCCTGACAATAATAAGATTTATTGTTAATTCGTCCATATTGCTTAACTTTGCAATCCGTTTTTTGCAAGCGCGTTATACAGATTTTCAATCACTGAATGATTAAAAAAGCTTGATTATTACTGGATGGACAAACGGGTACTGAAAGTCCCCAGGGCTTTTTATTGTCAGTGATCGCTTCAGAATTTACTAAAAACCGGTTTTTAAAATATGCCTTCAACAAAATTGCACAACAGGGTAAATTTTGGCAAGATCAAACACTTAGCCGAAACTCCTGACCTCCTTGAAGTCCAAATCCAGTCTTTCAAAGAATTTTTCCAATTGGAGACAACGCCTGACAAACGCAATATCGAAGGGTTGTTTAGGGTGTTTAAGGAAAATTTTCCGATTACGGATACGAGGAATATTTTCATGCTTGAGTTTCTCGATTATTTTATCGACCCTCCACGCTATACGATTGAAGAATGTATGGAGCGCGGTCTTACTTATGCGGTTCCTCTTAAGGCAAAATTGCGGCTGAGCTGCAATGATGAAGAGCATGTGGATTTTCAAACAATCGTCCAAGACGTTTTTCTGGGGAACATCCCTTATATGACACCGCGCGGGACATTTGTCATAAACGGAGCTGAGCGCGTAGTTGTTTCACAGTTGCACAGATCTCCTGGAGTATTTTTTGGTCAATCCATACACCCCAATGGCACCAAGATATACTCTGCCAGGGTTATTCCTTTTAAAGGTGCCTGGATGGAATTTGCGACAGATATCAATAACGTGATGTTTGCCTATATCGACCGCAAAAAGAAATTTCCGGTAACGACACTTTTAAGATCAATTGGATTCGAGACCGACAAGGATATACTCGAACTATTTGGTATGGCAGATGAAGTCAAAGTTGACAAAAAGACTTTGCAGAAGTATATAGGTCGAAAGCTGGCCGCGCGCGTTTTGAGGACATGGGTAGAGGATTTCGTCGATGAAGATACCGGCGAGGTAGTCTCAATTGAGAGAAATGAAATTGTTCTTGAGCGAGATACGATTCTGGATGAGGGAGCCATAGCCATGGTTGTTGAAATGGATATAAAGAGCATCTTTATCCAACGTGAAGATGTTGGTGGTGATTATGCCATCATCTACAATACGCTCAACAAGGATACTTCGAATTCAGAACTGGAAGCGGTGCAGCATATTTACAGGCAATTGCGCGGCGCGGATGCACCTGATAATGAAACGGCAAGAGGGATTATCGACAAGCTGTTTTTTAGTGATAAGAGGTATGATCTCGGGGAAGTCGGCCGATACAAAATCAACCGAAAGCTCGGATTGAATCAACCGCTAGAACAAAAAACGCTCACCAAGGAAGATATTATCGAAATTATAAAGTATCTGGTTCGTTTGACCAATGCCAAAGCGGAAATTGATGACATTGACCATCTGAGCAATCGTAGAGTCAGAACGGTAGGTGAACAACTTTACGCACAGTTCGGTGTGGGGCTGGCCCGCATGGCAAGGACTATTCGTGAGAGGATGAACGTTCGCGACAATGAAGTATTTACGCCAGTTGACCTGATTAACGCAAGAACGCTTTCTTCTGTGATAAACTCTTTCTTCGGGACCTCTCAATTGTCACAATTTCTTGACCAGACAAATCCTTTGAGCGAGATTACGCACAAACGTCGTATTTCGGCGCTCGGGCCTGGTGGCTTGAGCAGGGAACGTGCTGGCTTTGAAGTCAGGGACGTACACTATTCGCATTACGGCAGACTTTGTACGATCGAAACTCCTGAAGGACCAAATATTGGACTGATCTCGACGCTTTGCGTACACGCAAAGATTAACGAGATGGGATTTATAGAAACGCCCTACCACAAGGTGCATGATGGCAAGGTGGACTTGAAAAAGCTGACGTATCTCAGCGCAGAAGAAGAAGATATTGCCAAAATCGCCCAGGCTAATGCGCCGCTGGATGAAAAAGGTCATTTCAAGGAGGAAAAAATTTCATCCCGGCAGACCGGCGATTTCCCGGTTTTGGATAAGCACGAAGTCGAATTTATGGACGTCGCGCCAAATCAGATTGTAGGCTTAAGCGCCTCACTGATTCCCTTTTTAGAGCATGACGATGCTAACCGTGCATTAATGGGTTCGAACATGCAACGTCAGGCAGTTCCACTGATTCGTCCAGAGATGCCGATTGTGGGGACTGGATTGGAAGCAAAAGCAGCCCGGGATGCGCGAATACAAATTCATGCTGAAGGGGACGGCGTCATTGAATTTGTCGACGCCAATGAGATTCATGTCAGATACGACAGAAATGAGACCCAAAAGTTGGTGAGCTTTGAAGAGGATCTTAAAATATACAGACTTACGAAGTTTATCAAGACGAACCAGGAAACCTGTATCAATTTGAAACCAGCTGTGAAAAAGGGTCAGCATGTCAAAGAAAGTGATTTTCTAACTGAGGGTTATGCTGTGCAGGCTGGAGAAATGGCGCTCGGAAGAAACCTCAAAGTGGCTTTTATGCCGTGGAAGGGTTACAATTTCGAGGACGCCATTGTAATCAGCGAAAAAGTGGTTCGGGAAGATCTTTTCACTTCAGTTCACATTTCAGAATACGAACTGGAGGTGCGCGATACCAAACTGGGCGAGGAGGAACTGACACCTGATATTCCAAATGTGTCCGAAGAAGCCACCAAGGATCTCGATGAGAATGGAATAATCCGCATTGGCGCGCAGATTAAAGAAGGAGACATCCTTATTGGCAAAATCACGCCAAAAGGTGAAAGTGATCCGACTCCCGAAGAAAAACTGCTTCGGGCCATTTTCGGTGATAAAGCCGGGGATGCCAAGGATGCTTCACTTAAAGCTCCAAGTGGAACGGAGGGAGTTGTTATCAATAAGAAGCTTTTCCAACGTGCAAAAAAGGATAAGAATGCGAAGGTGCGCGAAAAGACTACGCTCGATAAGATTGAAAAGATCCATGAAAAAAATGTTGCGGATTTGCTTGACGTGCTGTTAAGCAAACTGCAGGTATTGCTGAAAGATCACACGTCTGCCGGTGTGAACAATAATTTCGGCGAAGTATTAATCGGTAAAGGAGCCAGGTTCACCGCGAAAAGCCTGGGTGGTATTGATTATCTAAATGTCAACCCATTGGGTTGGACAGGAGATGCCAAGACAGACGAATTGATCAATGTCCTTCTGCACAATTATAATATCAAATACAACGAGGAACTTGGAAGATACAAGAGAGAGAAGTTCAACATATCTATTGGAGATGAACTCCCTGCGGGAGTGCTTAAGTTGGCTAAGGTTTACCTGGCGGTAAAACGCAAGTTAAAGGTGGGAGATAAGATGGCCGGCCGTCACGGAAATAAAGGTATTGTTGCCAAAATCGTCCGCGCCGAAGACATGCCATTCCTGGAAGATGGGACTC
Source organism: Chitinophagia bacterium (assembly GCA_021324175.1). GTDB lineage: Bacteria > Bacteroidota > Bacteroidia > Chitinophagales > Chitinophagaceae > Puia. The sequence continues at coordinate 657 of JAJPJP010000236.1, read as the reverse complement.
CGGTTGACGTGGTACTTAATCCTCTTGGCGTCCCTTCCCGCATGAACCTGGGACAGATATATGAAACGGTACTCGGCTGGGCGGGAGAAAAGCTTGGATTGAAATTCGCTACGCCAATTTTCGATGGTGCTTCTGTAGAGGAGATTGCCGAACAGATTTCCAAGGCTGGCCTGCCAAGCTTTGGGCATACCTACTTGTACGATGGAGAAACAGGCGAGCGTTTCGATCAGAAAGCTACGGTTGGTATTATTTATATCATCAAGTTGCATCATATGGTGGACGACAAGATGCATGCTCGCAGCATCGGGCCTTACAGTCTGATTACGCAGCAGCCTCTTGGCGGTAAGGCACAGTTTGGCGGTCAGCGTTTTGGTGAAATGGAAGTTTGGGCGCTTGAAGCATATGGAGCTTCGAACATCTTACAGGAACTATTGACGCTGAAATCAGACGATATAATCGGAAGAGCCAAGACCTATGAATCGATCGTCAAAGGCGACAACATACCAAGAGCTGGCGTTCCGGAGTCTTTCAACGTACTTGTGCATGAATTGAGAGGACTCGGCCTGGATTTGAAATTTGACTAACAATGCTTCGCTAACTGATGAATAATATACAAGCCGTCTTTACCAGGGCGGCTTTTTTGTGGCAAACACGATC
>JAJPJP010000117.1 GCA_021324175.1 Chitinophagia bacterium | reverse complement strand
TTCTCTCAGTATTTGGAAACGCACTTCATCGGGCACCGTACTATTAAGAACGCTATCAAGACAAAATCCCCAGCACGACTGGGGTATCTTCGTTCCTTTTTTTACATAGTAAGGATAACCTTTTTTCTTGTCGTTAACTACCCATTTGTAATTCGAGTCCGGTTCGTTGGCAAGAAACTGTTTAAAAGTTGGGTACACTCCCTCTCGAAGGGGGCGATTAGAAAAATCCAAATTCAACGGATGAGAAATACCACTATCGATAAATGTGTTCCACGGATATATCCGTTTGTAAATACTCCTTACATGCAGTTGGTTTGCCCTTTCAAGTATGCCAAGAACGACTTTCAAGACATTCTCCCGATAAGGATCCAAATAACTGTGGCGCCTAAACACATACGCGGTATCCAATTTTAACAAGATCCTTGCACTGTCATTTCTTTTAACAGCCAATAGCCAATTTGCCTTGATAATCTGTTGATCGTTTCCATCAATTCGTGAAAAATCGGGAAAGCTGACTCGAAATTCATTGATGACTACGACTAAACTGTCATCATTCGCGGAAATGCTGTCACCAAAATTTTTGTTGACATAAAAATCCAATCCCCCGGATAGCCCATGGATATAATTTATTTTTCGGAATCTTTTGAATTCATCCAGGCGGTAGCCGATATTTGAAGTGTCTGCACGCGCATCAATAAATTTTACGCCACCAAAATTTAGCCTGCCGGTTGTAACCCGATCTGTCGAAGGTGAATCGAGCTTGACATATACTGGTTGGCAAAGAGCATTTCCGGATAGAAAAAAAATGAGCGCGATTATGATAAGCTGCCGTTTCAATAATTCCGCGATTTATAAGATCCAAATTTAACAAACAGAACCCAAAGAGGTCATAAGAGAATAACTCGCCCATTCCCTGAAGTACACAAATCCCTAATTTGGGACTTAAAACTTTGAAGCCTGTTAAGAAAAAAGTGATTTGATCTTTGCCATCTCAAGCTTCACCTTGCTTGCGATGATTTTCGCATAATGCTGAGTTTGTTTTAGGGAGGCGTGTCCAAGCATGCTGCTTACGGTCTCAATGGGAATCCCATTGGTCAAAGTCACAGTTGTAGCAAAAGTGTGGCGAGCGAGATGCATGTGCAGGGTTTTGGTTATCCCGGCCAGTGGACCGATGACTTTAAGCCGTTGGTTCATTTTTTGGTTGGCAGAGACATGCCAGCTTATGCTTCGGATATCGCCAGGCAGGCTATATTTTTGAAGGATCCTGATTGCCGCGGGAAGTAATGGAATGATGCTTTCCTGACCTGTCTTTTGCCTGGGTTTTCTGATAAACCAGGTTTGGTCCCTGTCCTGAACGATATGCGTTCCTCTTAATTGCTTAATATCACTATAGGCAAGTCCTGTGAAGCAGGCAAACAAAAATATATCGCGGATGCGATCGAGATCCTCACTTTCCAGGATAACTTCGTGAAGCTGATTACTAAAAACTTGAAAGAAAAGCTACCCGTTGCTCTTAAGCTGCCTCCACGCTTATTTAGTTTTTTCAGGCACCCAGTGCAGAATCGGGTCTCCACCGCAACTTATAATTGCCATTCCATGTCCACGGTTCAATTTTTTAATTATCATAATTATTGAAATATAATTCCATTTTCATTGAATCTTTTGACAAATCAATTCCCCCCTTTGTAAAGGAATAGCCATGCTTCGCCATCCTTATAGTTTCCGAAGGCTTAATAAATCCAATTTTTTTGGTATTACAAATCTTGTAGAATCAAGGAAGTTCCTGCCTTGAAAAATGTACTCAAATCATGAGCCATGTACCTGCCATTTCTATATAATACAATTAGTATACTTGAATCGCCAGGAAGTCACCTGGTATATGCTGTCTCAAGATTTCCGATTTTTTTCTGGCCGAAACACTGGCTTCCAGCAACAAGTAATAAGGGAGAAAAAATCATCAAAGTCATCGTCACTTTCCTCACAGAGTAAGTTTGTTATTGAGAAGCCTTGGTGAATGGGAAAGACTCCGAAGCCGATCTAATCAGTACTGTTCGGAGGTCGTGACAAAGGCAATTTGAGACCTCCGTATTCCGCTTATTTTTTTACTCTTCTAAGCACTCCTACTGAAGCAAAATTAGAGCTACAATAGTGAAGCCTATCGCGATTGTATTGATGAATCTTGGCCTTATCTTTTGTATCCTTGTCAATTTTTATTGAAAAAGTGCAGTTATCGCGCGTGAAATAATACACGTAAGTCGCATAACCGTAACCCTCATCGTCGACATCCATTTCAGGGCCATCATTGGCTCTTACCTTTGCTATTCCAGCCAAATTTGACATTTTGCCTTTTGTTTTATTTACCGACGTTAGTTTAAAGCTAATTTGTTGATCTGAAATGTACGTCACCTCAAGTCGTTGGGATAATGTATCATTTTTGTATTCGTAAAAAGCGGAAGCCAAACTATCTCGTTCCTTGACTGTCGTAAATGTATTCGTTGACAGGTTGACCATCTTGGATATGGTGTCCGGCCCTCTATTTTTTTGTCCTATATTATTTTTTTCTTCCAGGTTACCACAAGGTAATAGTAGTATTAACAAGCTAAGAGAAATCCAATACATAAATACTTTTTTTCAATGTTTTAATGAATACTGGCATCCCCCGATACAGATAAATTTTGTATGGGTAACTGCTGGTACGAGAACTTATAACCGCTAGGGTATACAAACCTGACAAACTTTTGTTGAGAATAACCTGCGTAGTAAACATGATCATTTTGATTACCGCCTAATATTACGAGATCACCACTTGTAGTCCGACCAGCCACAAAACCAACGTGCCCTTTTCCGAGTCCGTGATCCATAATGGCAATTGCCCCATAAACAGGTTGCCTAAGAACAGAACCATATTGCATATACGAAAGGGCATTGCCTCTACCAGTGCCTCTTATACCGCTTTGTTCTAGCGTCCAGTTGACAAAAGCAGCACACCATTCGTATCCACCGGGCAGTCAGACCGTTTTAAGATAGCCTTCGATTTCGGGACCATCGTTCTTGCCCCAAGTTTCACCAACATTAAGCTGAGATCTAGCGGCGTCCATCCACGGGTACTCCGGCAAGCCCAGGTCTGGCATGCGTAAATTAGGCAAATTGCAAAGTACTTAAAATAATTGCGCCTGAACTGCATTTAATTGTGGTTGAATATTTGTGGCATATATTGAGCCTCCGCTTTAATATGTGGGACTACAATTTTAAAAATGTTTTGAGATCTTCCTTAATTTCTTTTTCCTTCGATTCACATGCCTTTCTATCGTTAATTTTCTTTTCCCCTCGAACCCATAAGAAAATCCGGTTGCCAACAAAATAGAATCTATCTGATAGTACCGTCTTCTTTGTAATCGTGTCATAGATAGGTTTGTCATATCTTTCCTCCACTCGGTAAACAAAGAAAAGCGAGTCATGATCAAAATAAAATTCGTTAATTGATTTCCCTGTTTCGCCATAAAATACAAGCACTGCCTTTTTCATCCTATTACCATCATAAAACTTCTTTAGTAGGCCTCCTTCACTTGAATACCCTTCCAGGTTCTTTTCTTCGATCCTGAGTTTTTTCTTGTTAACGTCTAAGTATTCTGCCCGAATGCGCCTAACAATCGAGTCGGAATTCTCTTGCGTTTGGCATTTCGCATTGCTTGAAAAAAGACAAGGAAGTGAGACCAAAAAAAAGTAAAGACAGACATATTTCATTGTTTTAAAATTTACGACAAAAAAATCTATGGCTGGCCTTGGAACGGCAGTTACCCACTGAGATGGGGACCTGATTCCACAGGCGTTTTTCGAAACGGTTCGTCGTATGAGGGGAGAAATCGAAAGAATTTTGCTACTAAAGGGGTGCAAAAAGGTTACGTAGCAAAATTGGACTGTTCCCCTGATCCAAATGTCCCTTTTCCGTGAAACTTACATCAGCTCTTTTCACATATTCCTCGGTGTTAGAATAACAAGAAAAATTTCCCGGTAAATTCAAATGGAGCCAACATCCGTTAGTAATACTTTTGGGCAACTGTAATATCTCTTTGACTGGAAACAGACCTATTTTTTAAAAAACTCTACTATTACAAGAATTATCCCAATAATTCCACTAATGAAGGACCAAAACTTAAAAGGGATAAAGAAAAAATGGCTCTTTTTAGCAATTGTTACTTTGTCAAAAATCCTGGTTCCTTTATTTTCCGTCCTCTTATTTTCGAAATAGTTAGACAACGACAAAATAATAAGACCCGAAATTATAAGTGAAACCCCAAGAGGAATTAAATTATTTTGATATAAATTTTCATCATTCGAAAATTGCCTTGTAATCAATTCTGCTATTAATGAATCGGAAAATATAACTATCGGTACAATAAACCCATAACCCGACCAAATCAACCAGACGATTGTCATGTTTTTATTTTTTGTTTCCTCCTTTGCTCAAATGTGCTTACCCGAATTTAACCATTTTGTAGAAAAAATCCAAGGTAAAATCAAATGGAGCTACTCCCTAATTTGGTAATGGTATATCATCTATAGCAGTGTCGCGATTATAATTAAGCAGGGTTTTCTCGGGTACAGTTGTAATTGTTGCTAGATGCCCTTATTGCGGTGAGAAATCTTCTCCAGTGGTTGGTAGCATCATCATAGTAAATAAAATCGGTGAAGAAAGTACAATAGCCATGATTTAGCCTATACCGTTGAGCACTATCATAAAATCTATGACTTATGCTTATGGTCATATACAGGGGGTATTGATAATCTACAAATGAATTCTTCTCTTGGTACGGAATACTCTTGATTGTATCAATCAGGCTTCCCAATGAGACCGTATCAAATCGGAACCAGTCTCGGTAATAGTAAACTTGTACAGGACGGTTCCTCAGGTCTAAAATGTGATAGGTCATTGAAAGAAAAGTATCTGTCTTGGCTATACCTGTTTCACGTCCAAAGTAGATTGCTCCAATAGCCAGGTTTGGAGTATTGGAAGTCTCAAAATGTTCCCGGGTGAGTTTTATATTATATTCAGTGAAGAGTAGACCGAATACGGAAATTACTAAAGAGCCTATAATTCCAATTTTAGCCCAGGGGATTGGTTTCTTTTCCGGAAGGGGAGTTTCGCTAGTTTGTTTTGGATCGGTCATAACCAAATTTACCCTTTTTGCAGAAAGAATTCGGGGTCAAATCAGAAGGAGTTATTTCACAACTTTAAACACGTAGTCACGTTCTACGACTCTATCTTCCCCCTTAATTACGGAATGTGCTTTATAATAGTCATCCCCTATCTCAGTAATGGTTACATGATTAATATTTCGCGTAAGAAATAATTGGCCCTTCGTACTGTATCCAGAAGCGCTTATAAGTTGCAGTTCATATTCGCAAGAGCTAACCCAGCTAACACGGCACTTCGCAACAGCACCCGTGACAAGATTCCTTTCAAATTGAATAGTGTCATCCCGATTAACGTGTGTTATACTATGTCGTATCGAACTTTCATAAATAAAAGAACCATTCTTAAACTTAGAGCAGTCCGTTGGGGGTTGTTTGCAGCCCCAAAGAAAGAGAACTATAATGACAGTCTTCTTCATAAGACTATTCTAAGGTAAATATTCTCAGCGTATATATAAATATAAAGCTGTATTTATATACGTATATGCAAAAACGTTAGTAACCTCTGATTTCAGCATCCAAATAATGACAATGGTCCTGTAGATCATTTAAACGCCTGACGAACTCGCCGACAAAATAAGAGGCAAAGAACAAGCACCGGTTTCACTGGTAGAATATATCGAGCGATGTAACGAAAAGATCAAGCGGAGAGGCGCAAATATTATGAAATTTACGCCCCTAAGTTCGTTCATGTCGAACTCAAACAAAATGATTAACACGCCTAGGATTCCTCCCGCAATCTGATACC
>JAJPJP010000312.1 GCA_021324175.1 Chitinophagia bacterium | reverse complement strand
CTATCTGTGGATTCACCGTTATGCCATCCTGGATTCCGGTCAAAAGACCCTCCTTATTTCATGGGCTGATTCCCTGGGCAAGGGGATTAAGGCTGCCAATAATCTTCCGGATCAGCCTGAAGAAGGGGATCAGCGACACTGATTCTGAAAAGAATATTGAATCGCAAAGTGCTGAGGGCGGCCGCATCCTAGTAGTTCTACGTATCGGAAGAGGAATTCCGAAGTAGTGAAATTGGGCGAATCCTCGCTTGAATAGCATAACGGCAAAACGTAGGTTTGTTTTGTTGTTAAGCTGGTCGTAAAATGGTTCAAGATTCAATGTCCGAAAAACCGTCCGACTGTCCTGAAAAACCAATTCCGTACTAACCTTGGGAAAGCACACAGAACCCTTTTTACAATCAACACTGACATTATAAATCCAGTGTCCGGTCTCTACCGGCATCCTTTTCATCCAGAACCGACTACTGTTTTAATGAATGATCTGAGCTCCCGGAAGGGAGCTTTTTTAATGCGGTTGCCTTGATCGGCGCTAACCGCGTTGCCTCGCGATTCTCCAACAATTCTAGATTATGTATGAAGAATAAAAAAGCGGCAGTTGAAACTGTCGCCGGAAATTTTTATAACAACGAACACAAGGATAACGGATAAATATTACCGGTGGTTGCCTGCGAGGCAGAAACTGTGGTGGCGCGACCAAGTATGGTAGCTGCAAATTTTATAATTTCGACACGCATATCTGGCAGCTATGGAATTCAGCGCAAAAAAAGTATTGCTGACCGAAATTCTTCACCTGAGATCCCTATTTTTGGAAGAGGAGAATACGCAGATTAGGTACAATGCGGTGCATGAGCGAAACTGGTCGGATTCCTATCTGCTGAGCGTCGACACCAGGGCAGTCGGTTATGGTTCAGTCATGGGCCAGGAGAGAGCTGATCGCGATACAATTTTTGAATACTACATCCTGCCTTCCTTTCGACAATTTTCATCGGCGCTCTTTGGGACGCTATTACAGGAGTCGAAAGTGAGCATGATTGAAGCGCAAAGCAATAACCCGCTCCTGTCATCCATGCTTTTCGAATTCGCTGAGCAAATCCGGTCGAATGTCATTCTTTTCAGCGATCATCATTCAACTGATCTTGCAGTTCCTGGAGCCAATTTTCGCCTGCGTGGGGATAATGACCGATTGTTCAAGCATCACCACGAACCGGAGGGTACCCATGTTGTAGAAATCGACGGATTGGTTGTCGCAACCGGGGGATTTCTTCTGCATTATAACAAGCCATTTTCCGATTTGTATATGGAAGTTTCGCCGGAATACCGCAGACAAGGAATAGGCAGTTACCTGATCCAGGAGGTGAAGAAAGCCTGTTATTTATCGGGCAGAATTCCGGCTGCACGCTGCGATATCGAAAACCTGGCGTCCAAATCGACGCTGCTGAAAGCCGGCATGCAGGTTTCGGGGTACATGTTGCTTGGTAAAGCCCCGAAAACGGGCTAATCTTAATTCTAATTTTCCCGGCTATGATTTTATTTTCATTCTTAGATGATCACTGAGTCGTATAGTCAGGGCAATTAATGTCAGTGTGGGATTGACGGCACCCGCCGTTACGAAACAAGATGCTCCGGCCGTATAGAGATTGCTGATGCCATGAACCTTGCCATTTGGATCCACGACGCCGGATTTGGGATCATCGCTCATCCGGGTGGTGCCCATGTGGTGCCAGCCGCCTCCTGTAAATGAAGGCCAGCTTGCATCAGTTTCATCCTGGAGGTACTCATACAATTTTACTCGTCCCATGGTGACGCGGCCAACTTCTTCCCCGATAATCCTGTTAATGACGCGAAGGCTGTTTTTTTCCAATGCCGTCAGCTCCCAGTGTAAGGTCGCTCTCGGCATCCCGAGTGAATCTTTTTCTCTGTCCAGTGTAATCCGCGAGTTGGGATTCGGTGCCTGCTCCATCCTTGTAAAAAGCTGGTAGGCTTTGAAACCTTTAGGAATATTTAAGGTAGCAGGCTTGCGGCCCCGGAATTTTCTGGCCATCTTGTCTTTCGAATAACTATCATCCCATATTTCAATGAACGCAGGCTGGTTGATGGCCACCTCCAATGGTAACAGCGAGCTGGTTCCATGTAGGATCTTAAAATCGGTCTGCGCCGGTTCGCCGATCGCTAATTCAGCCCTGCCTTTGGTTGCCCCGAATTGCATCATGTAGAGTTTCACATCGGCGGGATCAGCGAGCCAAATGCTGCCTGTTTTGATTTCCAGGTGTTCCATAAAATACCTGCCGACATAATCATGGTCATTGCCGAGGCCTTTCGGGGCCTGCTTGTTTGAAGACAACAAGAGGCGCGCGTTTTGTATCGAGCAGCAGGCGAGAACAAAATATTTTGCCCGGACCCGATGTTCTTTTCCCGCATAGTTCTTAACCCTCACCTCCCTGATCTCCGACACCGCCTCATTCGCTTCGATGTCGACTACATTGGCGTAAGTATAGAGGTGAATATTTTTTGCATTCACGATCCGATCGCGGTATTTCGCGCCGAACCGGGTTGGCGGGCTGAAAAGCCACATCTTGCTCCACACCTTAGCCTCATCCAGGGGGAGGGGCTTTAGTGAGGGCTGCTTTTGCAGCCAATGGTGAAGACTGAAGTCATCGTCTCCAATTTCAACATAAGACTGGGCCCTCGGGTAAAAAGGCGCAACATCCGGTAAACTGATTGGCCAGCCGCTCCCCGGAACCCAATCTCTTTTTTTAAAATCAATCGGTTCAAACGTAGAGCAGAAGCCTGCCCAGTGGCCTGTGGTGCCACCGAAGAAATGCAATCGTATCGATTTAAGTGGAAAGTATCGCTGTCCCGTGGTTCTGCCCGCATAGAGCTCCTGGACTTGTTCATCATAGTCAAATCCGCCACCTTCCAGCAGGATCACCCGGTATGGGGTGTTCAGCCATTCGAGCGCCAGGCTGATTCCCGCCGCACCGGCGCCAATAATGCAAATGTCTCCTTCGACGAGCGCATTGTTATCCAGGTGTCTTGCATCGGTATGCATGATCTACTATTCTGTGCTGCAGTGACGAATCTGCGCTTCAATTCTGCTCACTCATTCACGATAGAATACAGTGCGCATTGACGCGCTTCAGTATGGGAAAGAATCCAACCGTTGACAACAACGGTGTTCCCCATTTTGAATTCGTTAGCGATTGCTTCAGCCAGGTAACGCCGAATGGCTGCATCGTCTTTAGAACCGACAATCGAACCGCTGCCAGCCAAAAGACCGGTCAATTTGCCTGCGTCATTTTCATCCGGGTTTCTCTCCAGGTATTTTTTGCCGACTTCGCTTACCTGTTCTTTGTCGAAAAGACGCGACAGGAATTCGGGGTGCGAGAAATTTTCGCCGGTTCTGCTTCTATGGCAGCCGGCAAGACCCGGCATAGCGATCGCAACGGCGGCAAATGTCGAAAGCCGGACAAAATCCTTTCGAGTCAGCGGAGAATATTTTTCAATCGTTTCCAAGGCATGCAATTTCTTGGCCGGCTGGAACACCAATCGATCAACCAAACCAAATGTACAAATCATTTGCAGAAAGCCACCCCGGACGAGCCGCCTGGAGACATTTTCAAAAGTTGAT
>JAJPJP010000391.1 GCA_021324175.1 Chitinophagia bacterium | reverse complement strand
CAACAGGTCATGCCGATGGAAAGTCCGCTGATATTGATCAGGGAAAACCCCTTGTGCTGCAAAAAATTTCTCCATGCAGTTTTAAAATAACGGCTGAACATGGCGGGTATTTTTATTGAGTTGATTTGGGATGGATAAATAAATGTACCCCGATTGTCTTATTTTTTTATAAAAAATTGGCCGGCGGAAAATTTCCGGGTATACATGGCAAGCGCAGCAGTTTTATATTTACGTGTATATATAACCGTTATACAAAAAATTTCATCCGGACTGAGCCGGAAGGGTATTATCTTTGCGGGAAATCAAAAAAAGGTACAGCTATGCCGGAAAGGAAATTTAAAATCGGGGATAAGGTAGAACTGACCATTATTGATTCCGATGTCGAGTATGAGGTTACCGGCTTTCATCCGGATACTGCCGGCTTATTTGACCAGGCCATGAAAGGCATGACAGCATTGAACGTGCCAGAACTGGTGGAGTGCAAACCACAACTTCCCAACGGGTTATCGATAACGCTTAAGGAAGATGAGATCAGGCTGATTGCCAACGGGGAGGAATAACTTAAGAGGAAATCAATTATCGCCGGGACCTTTCAAACGTTCTGTTTAAATATCACTGCGCCGAGTTCCTGGATGAGCGGAGAATTATCATGTGTATTGATGTCAACCCATTCATGCCCGCTTTTGTCAGGCATTGGCTGATACACCAGCAGCTTGGATGGCTGACCCGTGAATTCATCGGACAGGACCTCAAATTCTTTGCGGCCAATGTTGTTGTTGTAGAAAAATCTGATCTTCAGGCTATAAGATTTTTTTTCAAATTCAAGCTTGGCATTAGAAGAAAAATATGAAAAATATTCCTGCTGCATCTGCACATTTTAAGAATGATAAGGTTCTCCTTTTTTAAAGGCGTCAAAGGCCAGGCGCATCTCCTGCTTAATGTTATCGGGAAGGTCTGTCGGGTTTAATTTTTCCAGGGTAATATTTCCTTCATAAAAATTGTCTATGTTTTTGTAATGATTTCTGAGCAGGTCATGCTCCTCCCCCTGCCACCTTGGTTCGCCTTTTTTAAAAAAATCAATGAATTTAATTTCTACCTGTTTAAAATTATTTTTTAACAGCTCAAATTCCTGTCCTTTACTCATAAAAATTATTGGGTGAGCTATAAAGGTAGCCTAAATACACGGGGCGAACTATTTTATATTCAGCGAAGGAAAAGAGTCCCGGGAGGGCAAAAAAAATCCGGGCGGCCGCCGGAGATTTTTTTTTGAAATATTGAATTCATATACAGATAACCGTTAGCATGCGGATCGTATCCGGTTCTGAGTGGATAACGCTTACGGATACACGAAAAAAGCGATCCGGCATGACCGTCATTAATAATCGTCTTCATCAAATCCGGTTCTTGCGGTACCGGCAATGATGTAGGTATTGCCAAAAGCCGGCACATCGTCAGAAAAACTGGCTTCCAGGTAAAGGGAGTCGGTGACATTGCCTGCCCGCGAATGACCCGCTTTAGGCAGGATCTTTCCATTGGTGATCGTTACCGTATCCGCGTAATAGTTATTGAATACCTGGTTTGCTGCAAAGGTTAATGCGGAGTAATTGGCAGTGGCCACCACCTTAAAATCCCAAAAATTGCCCAGGTCATCAATCCACAGTGAATCAGGGCTGTTGGAAGCGGTGTTATAGGTTTCAAAAAAAACGGGCGTCGGAAAAAGGTTTCCGGACTGACCCTTGATGGAGACATTGATCCACCAGCCATTGTTCATTTTTACGGTCGCTGTATTGCCGATCTGCGTGCTGGCAAGATCCGGTTGCTTTTTGGTACAGGAAACCGCGAGGATCATCAGGGAAATAAAAAGACCAAATAATATCTTTTGCATATTGATTTTATTTTACTGTTTGGTGAATGTTCTGAGTCCGGTTCCGTAATTGGGAGCATGGAATATCCAGGAATAGGTTACCGGCGAAGCCGTTGCATTATAGGTCTCTGAAGAAGAGCTCACCACGCCACCGTAGTCAGCTGATGTTTGCTCTGGTATGGAAATCTGGGACCCTGTATAGTTGACCGCCACTACCGTCAGCCCGGCTCCGCTAACCGCACCACCTGCATTTTCAACGGTGTAGACACCCGTGGAATCTTTTGTCCAGGTGCTCGTCACCCCTGTAGCGGATCGCAGGTATGTCCCTGAAAAATCATTGGCGGCAACATCAGATCCGATTACGACCACTGTTCTGAAATCAGATGCTGAAAACCCCTGTGCATTTGCCGCGCTGTAATTGATCACATATACGCCCGGCGTGCCGGGGTCCACGGATCCGGTGGTCGTGGGTGTTACGGGTTGTCCGTTAATCGTTGCCGTGACACCCGGGTCCGTAAAGCCCGCCCCCTGTGCAATGATCATCAGGTGTGGGCCATTGGTCGACACCGACGGAAAATAAACGATCTTGGATATCCCCACCGTTCCCGCCGGATAATTAAAATCGGTTTTGTTGCAGGATGCGCCGGCAAGCATCGCCATCCCTAAGACCACCATTATTTTTATTTTCATTGTTGTATTTTATGCAAGTGTTGTAATTGTTTATTTGCCCCACCAGACAGGGGTTGTCTCCGGTACCTGTGCCGGGGCATTGGTGTTCCTGGATGTCTCGGAATAAGGAAACACAAACCTTTTCGGTACGGCGCCCGGTCCCAGATCCGAATTCTTTGAAATGACCAGCTGACCCGGGATATAACCTGGATCAGTGGAATAGACGGCGCTTCTGATCGGATAGCCCGTCCTGTTTTGTTCAAAGAACCCTTCGATACCATGACATCCGTAAGCTCCCGAAGCCCATTTCTGCACGATGATGGCCTGCAGTTTTTGGTCCATTGTCCCTGCTGCAGGAAAGGCATAGGCTCCTCCTCCGGCAACAAAAGAAGAACCGTCCAGCCCCAGTTGACTGAAAGCGGCCAGTACTCCCTGGTTGTACAAATTTTGTGTATTGGAACCACCAAAATACCTCAGGTCAGCTTCCGCCTGTAAAAAATAGGATTCAGGAAGGGAAATGAATTCTACCGGGTCGGTTTGCGTTTCGGCAAAAGTGGGCGCGCTGGAATAAACCGGGTTGATGTTGGTATAGTCGCCCTGGTTGATGGATGCAGGCGTGGTTGAACCAAACCAGTAAACTATTCTTGGGTCGTTGTTGGCTTCGAGCCAGGACACAAAGGTTGTGCTCGCACGCAGGTTTGCGCTTGTATTGTTGGATCGGATATTGGTCTCGTACATGGGATTGTCGTTATTGGGCGTCGTCGAGAAATTGGTTACGCTTGCGTCGACGGTAAGAAAACCGGGATTGCCATTATACAGGGCCTGTATCCCTGCCTGGGCTACATCGGGATGAGCATTGACCATGCGGAGGTACATTTTTAGTTTTAAGGTATTGGCAAATGCCATCCAGTTGGTCATGTTGCCGGCAAAAACGAGGTCCTGTGAACCGGCCTGGGTATTGGTGCTAGCGCTAAAATCCTTCCCCAGTGCCGTGTCGATGCTGCTCAATAAAGAGGTGTAGATGGAGTAGCCACTGTCAAATTTTGGATTCAGGTTGGCTGCTCCCTGCAGGGCCTGGGAATAGGGAATCTCATCATAGAGATCCACGAGCACCTCAGCCGCATAGGCCTTCATCACGGTTCCCATCAGGTTGAAATTCCAGTCTCCATTGGCAGATGCCTGATCAATGACAAACTGGTAATTCTTTAAGCCGTCAGTGAATAGGTTGACATAAGATTGATTGACCACGCCGTCGGTGGAAGGTAAGTTGTAGGAATCAATATCGACATATTGTTGCGCCAGCGCTGCCTGGCAAAAATACTGCGACCACATGCCACCCACGATGGCGAGGTTTCCGCCAACTTCTCCGGCAGTCGCCAGTACGGCAACCGGGAAAACCAGCGCAGGTGTTCCCTGGTTCAGTGTCGGGAAATTCGGGTTCTGGTTGATGTTCAATTGTTTTTTGCATCCCATCTCCGCCATCAGCAGGATCAGCAGGCAGCAGGTCGTTATAGAATGCTTATTAAAAATTTTACTGTTCATATCAATAGTTTAATTTTTTTTAGAAAGTCACTTTCAAAATGAATCCATAACTTTTGGTGAGCGGGGTTCCTTCAAATTCTCCCAGTGTGCCCGTCAGGTCATTACCGAGATTGGTCGATTCGGGGTCCACATAGGCATTTGATTTGGGAGTCCATAGCAGGAAGTTGCGTCCAAATAACCCGACTGAAGCATTTTTTATTTTGGCTTTCGAGGTGACCGATGCGGGGAGGTTATAGGACAGGTTGATGTCCCTGAGTTTCAAAAAGGACCTGTCTATGATGCGCATCGCGTCTGAACCGCCGGTAAAGCTGCTTCCTTCCCCGTAATAGTTATAGGTTTGATCGGTTTCATTCAGAGTGCCCCCTGGCCTGATGCTCGGCGTGCCGATATAGGTTGTGTTTGGCGTATAGAACGTTTTACCACTGACCGGGTCTGTATTGGCTACGACCGAATTGGGAATGATAAAGGGACGACGGTCATTGTAAGTTGTGTATTTGGCGTTTCCGTCAAAAAGTAAAATATTGGCAGTTTCCGAATACATCACGCCACCGTACCTGAAATCAAGTGAGGCGCTCAATGAAAAATTCTTATAGGTAAAAGTGTTGGTAAGACCCATCGTAAAATCGTATAATCCGCTGCCCATATAGCCTTTGACCAGTCCGTTGTTGTCAAGTGGCGTCGTGTTGGGCAATGGCTCGCCGCTGGTCGCGTTGACGATCAGCTGACCGCTGGCTGTCCTTGCCGGAACAATGGTGTATATGGAGGCAACCGTTTTACCCACCACGGCACGGAGTTCCGTATCAAAAGCCTGGTTTAACAGGGGATCCTGGGAGCCGGTCAGGCTCTCCACTTTATTGATGTTTTTGGCAAATACGTAAGCGAAATTCCAGGTAAAGTCTTTGCCTTCGACGGGTTTTGCATTAAAAGTGACTTCAATGCCCTTGTTGCTGACCTTACCCAGGTTTTCTACCAGGTTCGTGTAGCCGGTAGAGGGTGCAATCGGAACGGCAAAGATCTGGCCGTTGGTGACTTTATCATAGAGCGTCACGTCAAGACCAATGCGGTCATGAAAGAACCGCGCTTCCGTCCCAAATTCAAGTTCGTTGGTGAATATCGGTTTTAAGGTCGGGTTACCGATGGTATTATTCACCCCGAAACCACTCACCCCATTGAACGGAAAGGTCAGCGATCCCAGGGGCAGGCCAATGGTACCGGAGCCCAGCTGTGGCAACACCTGGTAGGGGGCAGGGTCAGAACCGGTCTTGCCGTATGCTGCCCTGAACTTTAAATAAGAAACTGTGCTTCTTGAATCAAATAACTGCGAAGCGAGCCAGGAAAGATTGGCTCCCGGGTAGAAAATAGCATCCTGCCCGATGGGTAGTGTGGAAGACCAGTCATTGCGGATATTACCGGTCAGGTATAACTGGTCCTTATAGCCGAGGACCACTTCACCATACAGACCCATCCTGGTCTGGAAAAAACTATTGTCTGCCGTTACCGGGGGCTTGCTGGTATTGCTCAGGTTAAAAAATCCCGGCACAACGAGGTTGGTAATCGTGGTCGCTTCCGAGCGTTGCCCCGTATGATAGTAATTGGCGCCTGCGAGGGCATCCAGGCTAAAATCTTTACTGATCTGGTTATTGTATTTTAAGATAAAGTCACTGTTGATAAGCCCAAAATAATCCGAGCCTTGTGACACTTCTCCGATGTCAGGCGTGCTGGGATAGCCTTCGGGATTGGTGGCACCGCTGACACCCCTCCATGTTCCCGGCTGTGCCGAATTGGGGTTTTTCCAGATAAAGGTCCTGGAATTGGTATAATCACCTCCCATCCTCAGCTCAGCGCTGAGATGCGGGGTTATTTTATAGCCCAGGTCGACATTGCCGAAAAAGCGGTCCAGGTTCTGTTTGTCGCCATTTTCGTAGAGGGCATAATAGGGATTTTCGGCGTAGGGCGTAAAGTAATTGTCTACGTCAAAGAATTTATTCTTATAGTCCTTAAAATCGGTAATGGGCAGGTCAACGGGGATCTGCAGCAGTGAATTGTAGGTTCCCCCGCCACTGGAGCTGCCATATCCCGAACTGGGTGCGGTGAGACGCTGGTTGACATAATTGAAGGAGGTATTGATCGAGAAATTACCAAAATTGCTGTTGGTCCTTAATGAAAAGGTATTGCGTTCCTGGAAGTTTTGATTATTGGGTATGATCCCGTCGCTGGTCACATTGCCATAGGAAAAATAAAACCGCGTGATATCTGAACCACCCGAAAGAGAAAGGGAATTATTGTATTCACTGCCGGTAGCAAAGAAATTACGCAGGTTGTTTTTTATGGCAGAAAAAGGTTTTTCAAGCTGTGAATTGTCGACGACCGAACCCCAGAGTCTTTCCTTTCCATCCAATTTCGGTCCCCAGCTGCCATTCTCATCAGAAACAAACAGACCACCCCAGCCCTGTCCGAATTCAGTCTGATAATCGGGAAGCTTGCCTACCTTGCTGATGCTTGCTGACCCGTCATATTCTATTTTAAGCTGACCGGCCCTTCCTTTTTTGGTGGTGATCATGATCACCCCGTTCTTGGCAAGTCCGCCATACAAGGAGGATGCTGCCGTACCTTTCAGGATACTGATTGATTCAATGTCGTTGGGATTGATATTGTTCATGCCATTGCCAAAATCCACGGCATCCACGCCACCGGTATTATTCTGGAACTGGGCGTCGCTCAGCGGAACGCCGTCAATGACATACAACGGCTGGTTGTTGCCACCGGCGATGATGCCATAGCTTCTCAGTACCACCTTGGTCGAAGCTCCCGGTCCGCCGATGCTGGATATATCGGCACCTGCTACCTTGCCTTCCAGCCCGTCGAGGGCGCCAACCGCGCCATTTTTATTAATGACCGCCGTATTAAACGTCGTGGTGGAATAACCCAGTTTTGCCTTGCTCTGGGATTGTCCCAGTGCAGTGACCACCACTTCGGAAAGGTTACCCACTTTTTCATTAACGGTGATGCTCAGGACGGGATCACCGGAAACGGTCGCCTCAGTCTGGGTGATGCTCGCCCCGCTGACCTGGAGGACATCCCCCGGCTTTGCTTTTATGGTGAAATTTCCATCAGCGTCCGCGCCCACGCCCTGTTTTGTTCCTTTAAGCCGTACAGAAGCAAAAGGAACGGGGCGTCCCTGCTGGTTCACTACTTTTCCTGCGATCAGTTTTGTCTGTGCAAAAGAAAAGTCAAAGAACAAAACGAGCAGTCCGAGAATCAGTAACAATTTTCTCATAACATTTATGGTTTTTGTAAATATTTTGAATAAAAACCTGCCATTAACAGATTGTTAAGACAGTCTGTAATCGCCTCTTGAAACCTTTGGCATTCAAATAATCAACCGAAGCAGGAATTTTTGAAACTGAAACGGGCAATTGAATGACCGAATATTTTTTTTTGAAGCAGCGGGGTATAAAACTGGGCGGTATAAAAGACGGTTTGAAGGGGAGCCCTTCGTACCGAAGGCAGCAAAAAGGATGTCGCAGGACGGTATCAGCCAAAGCGGGCGCACATCGGGAATGGTGAAATCAATTTGTGAAGGGAAAAGAAGGCTCCTGCACCCGGCCCGGGTGTTTTTGCTGGAATCAGGAGATTGCTGACTGTTTTTGAATGTGCTAACCTTTCACCGGTTCAATTTCGATCGTGTACCCCGAAATCTTGCACAATTGTTCCGCTTTTAATTTTGCGTCGATAATGGAATTAAAAATTTCGGCTTGTTTTTTATCACTAGATAATTTAAAGCCGCTTAGCGGTGCGAATTCAAAATACATGGGCAAACCAAAAATGCTGGTAAACAAAATATAATTTCTCATGTAAAGCGCATAAAACGTTAAGCTGACACTTAATACCCGAACTTACGAATTTTTTTAAACCTGTAAATAAATTTTTATCCCTCATTTTTCCCCGTTAACAAAACGGGAAAAATAAGGGGAAGCCAAACCAAATCAGTTATCTGTCCTTTTTTACAGGGAGCTTCTCAGCGGGATGGTTATTTTCTTGGGAGTCAGCAGGTCATTTTTTTCAACATACCAGTCCTCGGCGATAAGGTTTGGTACGGGCAGCATTTTTAGCTGGGACTCTTCCACGCTCATCGCCATGATTTCCGATTCAGTCACTGCGTGGATTTTATATTTTTTATTATTCTGGATGATAATATCGCCCGCGCGAAGCTGCACAATGGTGTCAGCGTCAATTTTTTTATTCATACGGTTTATCATTTGGCACGATAAGATAACGAAGTTTTAAGCATTTAGTTATTTTCTGAGCCATTTTTTTTGCGGCGGGTGTCTATTATCCGGGATGAGGGTTGATCAGTGCCCTCCGCATTTTATGGCCGATTCCCATATTTACTTCCACCCTGCTTATATCATGCATGGATAACCGAAATGAATTTCATATTGAATTATTTTTCCAATCCCAAATCACCACGATCCACACTTCACCATGGGGTCCCTGGAAGGAATGTATTTGCTTAAATCCGATCCGGGCATGGGCCTTCAAAGACCGGGAATTGGTAGCGGCGATCTCTGTGATGGCAAAATCATATTTTTGTTCATAGATCTTTTTATAGGCCCGGTAACATTCGTCCAATACCCCCCTGCCTCTATAGGCCTTGTCAATACAGACCTGCCCCACAACCAGGTAATTACATGCAGCGATTTTTTTTCCGTTGTACGCGATTGAGTCAAATTCCCCGAACATCGGAACCAGTACCGGGATATCGGACTTTGTGTGCTTTGTCATGGCCAGCAGGTAACCAATGACACGGTCTTTGTGTTTAGCGACCAGGTGTTTTTCCCATTCGTTCATTTTTTCCAGTTGTTCATAACGGTGATGGACCGTTACAAAACCCTCGCTTTTTATCTCAGCGGGTGTCAGCGATCCGGGCAGGTTTTCGTTTTGCAAGCGGAGAATTCCTTCCAGGTCATTTTTTGAATTTGCCAGGCTGTAGGTTATCATGATCGATCTGTTTTGGTCTTTTAACATGCGCCTGACCTTAGTGTATACCCCAGACCCAAATGCGAACAAGGCTTTTCCCGGTCATCCGGCCCAGCACTTGCATGCTATTTTTTCCAACGGGGTATGATCACCGGCGTTACACCCGGCGCATGACAAAAAATTAAAAATAAAAAAACGGGATGTAAAAATCAAAATACTCACGTTAATGGATAACCGCTAACGCCGTTTCTGTTTGCCCGTGGCTCTTTCATCAGGAATGTAGGACCAGTGCCAATAAAATCATGCCGTTTAATGCCCAGGGAGTCCCGACGATCTTTCCCGAAGCCTGTTGATGAAGATCCGGACCGATGACGTGACGGTTTGTTAAAGTTATTATATAACGCGGCAGACAGCTAAAAAAAATAGGGTACAAATATGTACATTCATATTGATAACCCATCGCGCTGATGGGATAAAAGTTGCGTGACTGGAGGCTGATAAACAAAGAACCCTGGTCAATTTTTTAGGTTTTGCTTGAAGTAAAACTTATCTCATGAAAAAATTGCTGACTGCTGTTTGCGGGATTATCTTGCTGTCCCTGGTATGCGCTGGCGGGGAAGCACAGGGCAATCAAACCGTCGCCAACGGAGCGTCCACTGCTCCCGTTTATTTCACCCCCTGGGGATGTACATACAATTGGGTCAATAACTCCCCTTCGATCGGGTTACCGCCAAGTGGAAGGGGCGATATCCCTTCCTTTACTGCGATCAACAGCGGTGCAAACCCGGTGACCGCGACCATTACCGTTACCCCCGTTCCGACAGGATATGCTTACATTCCCGACTATGGAAGCAACTATGTTTATGTTCTTGACACCACCACCCGCCTGATTGTGGATTCCGTTGCCTCCAGTGCTCCGCTGGGTGTCGCGATAAGCGCTGACGGGAAATTCGTATATGTGACAAACAACATCAGCAATGGCACGGTCACGGTCATCAGCACCCTTACCAACACGGTAGCGGCTATCATTCCCGTCGGCGGGGGTCCCTATGGCATTGGCCTGACTCCCGACGGGAAGTTTCTGTATGTAGCAAATACCCTGGGCGGTACCGTTTCGGTGATCAGCACATCCACCAATTCGGTCATAGCTGTCATAGATAACGTTTATGGAAATGGGGGACTGGCTGTCAGTCCGGATGGAAGCCTCGTTTATGTCACCGGTTACAATGCGACGGTTTTTGTCATCAGCACGGCGACAAATACCGTGGTTGCAACGATAGCATCGGGGATCGATCCCACGGACATTTGTTTTAGCCCTGTTGGCAACCTGGCTTATATTGTCAATACCGGCGACAACACCATCTCGGTGGTCAATACCATCACCAGTGCAGTACTGACGACCATAACGGTCGGATCAAATCCCTACTGCGCGGTGGCGAGCCCCGATGGCAAAGATATCTATGTAACGAATTCGACCTCCAATACCATCTCCGTGATCAGTACAGCCACCAATACAGTCGTGGCGACGCTTCCGGCTGGCAAGGGTCCCACGGACTTATCATTCGACCTTAGTGGCAGCAGGTTGTACCTGCTCAATCAAAATCCGAATGCCATTTCCGTTGTCGATGTGGCAACAGGAAATGTCATATCCACCACCCCCCTCTCGGGAATTGACAATTTATTTGCCATCGGAAATTTTATTTCCGCGGGCCCGGGATGCAATAGCCAGGCCTTCACTGTCACGATTACCGTAAAACCCTCTGTGCCAGCTGTCGACGCAGGCATGGTAAGCGGGAGCATTTCGGCTTGTGCGGGTATTCCTTCTGCAAGCCCGCTAATCCAGCAGTTCACCGTTTATGACAGCAGTCTGCTTGGTGGCATTACCGTAACAGCTCCTGCAGGCTTTGAGGTTTCACTCTCCCCGGGGAGCGGATATGCCAATAGCCTCACCATCGCCCCCGCCGGGGCGCTGGCAGACAGTACAACCATCTATGTACGCTCAGCTGCGGGTGCACCGCCAGGAATGATATCAGGAAATGTGGCGCTCAGCTCAACCGGTGCCCCGGACCAGGCGGTACCCGTTTCAGCTACCATCACGGCATCGCCCGTGTCTTCGGTGATGATCACCGCTTCATCCGCCAATATATGTGCGGGTCTTCCCGTCACCTTTACAGCCACTCCCATCAACGGAGGCAGCGCCCCTGCTTACCAGTGGACGATCAATGGCAAAGACGCCGGCAGTGACAACCCCGTTTTTATCAGCAGCATATTAGAGAACGGCGACAGCGTGGATTGTATCATGACCGGGAACTTGAGCTGCGCTGAGCCCGTCCTTGCCACAGCCATATATATGAATATCAGTCCCCTGCCTGTTGTTGCCTTTAACCCGGATACGGTTTTTATAAACAACAATAACGGTGCACAGCTGGCACCATTGGTTAACGGAGCCATCGTCCGGTATCAGTGGTCGCCTGCAGACGGGCTGAGCAATACAGGTATCGAAAACCCAATTGCCAATCCCGACAGCCCTGTTATTTACCAGTTATCGGTCTATACGGACAGTGGCTGCCTGGCAAGCGGCAAAATAACGGTTATCCCGGTCAGACCGCTGGTCATGCCCAATTCCTTTACTCCGAATGGAGATGGTCATAATGACGTATTCCGGATACCTCCCCAGGACCAGTTCATACTGCAGGAGTTTTCCGTATTTAACAGGTGGGGAGGAAAGATTTTTACCACGCGCAGGATCGCAGATGGCTGGAACGGGGATTACCAGGGCAAGCCTGCCGATCCCGGAACATTTGTGTATATGATCACGGGCAGGACATTTTCAGGTGAACAGGTATTATTAAAAGGTACCGTTGTGCTGATCAGATGATCCTGCGGCCCCTCTTCTGCCTGCTTTATTCTGTCCGCAGGCTCTTTACCGGGTTTGCCATCGCTGCTTTTATGGTTTGTATGCTTAAGACCGCAAGGGCGATCAGCACCATACCCATGCCGCTGACGGCAAAGACCCACCAGCTGACAACTGTCTTGAACGCAAAATCTTCCAGCCATTTGTTCATAGCCCAGAGGGCGATTGGCGTAGCGATCGCAAAGGCAATGGCAACCAGCATCAAAAAATCCCTGGAAAGAATCGTCACGATCTGGGTGACTGAGGCGCCGAGGACCTTGCGGACACCGATCTCCTTGGTGCGGTTGGCCGTGATGTAAATAACCAGTCCGAGCAGACCAAGACAGCTGATCAGGATAGTGAGACCGGTAGCCCAGCTTAGCAGGCGAGAAATATTTTGCTCATTGTTGTAAGCCTTTGCCATGGTTTCATCCAGGAAGGTGTAGCTGAACTCTTGTTCCGGGAAGGACTGCTTGAACGCTTTTTCTATTTTGGCGATAGCCTGGCTCCAGGCTTTTCTATCACCCGGTTGCAGGGCGATCACGATCGTCCGGCAATCTGTCATTAGGTGGCAGAAGACCATGGGGTTGATCTTGTTATTGAACGAGTGTGCGTGAAAATCTTTCATCACCCCAACGATCGGGACATTTTTGTCGTCCCAGGACAGGATTTTCCCGACCGCCTCTTCCGGTTTCCTGAAGCCAAGGGCGCGCAGGTATGTCTCGTTGATAACGACTTCTTTGACGGTATCTGCAGGGGTCAGGTCGCGACCTGCGAGCAACGGGATATGAAAAAGGGACAGATAATTGGAGTCACCCGCTTTGAGCTCCACCTCTGTCCGGATATCGTTTTTGCCCTGCTTATATTCGATGATCCCTTCCCACCAGCCCGAGGAAAAGACCACGTCGCTGGCCAGACTGGTTTTCGCCACGCCGGGGATATTCCGGATTTCGTTTACAAAATAACGGCGATGAGTATACGAAGTATCCGCCCTGGAAGTGCCAAAACTGAGGATGGCCTCCTTGCTGAAGCCCGGATCCTGGTTCAGCATAAAACGGATCTGCTTAGTCACCAGCAGGGTCCCCATGATAAAGAACTGCGCGATTACAAATTGGGAGACCGTCAGGGTCTGCCGCATCATGGCTTTTCTTGTCCTCCCCGCTCCGCTTCCGTGAGCCTGGTTTTTTAGCACCGATATGGCCTTCCAGGACGAGAGCACCAGCGCGGGGTAGGCGCCGGCAAAAAAAGTGACGGTAACCAGGAGAATCGCGAGAAAAGCAATGAGCGAGGGCTGGTCCAGGGTAAAATGCAGTCCCTCCGGGATAAAGTCTGCGAAGGCTTTCAGCAATAGCGGGGTCAGGGCAATGGAGAAAAGGGTTGCTATCGCCGTCACCACAAAGGTTTCACTTAAGAATTGCAGGACGAGCTGAGACCTGGAACCGCCAAGGGTTTTGCGTATACCTATTTCCTTTGCCCGCTGTGTTGCCTGCGCCGTCATCAGGTTGACAAAATTGATGCAGCCCAGCAGCAACAGG
This sequence comes from Chitinophagia bacterium, assembly GCA_021324175.1. Taxonomy (GTDB): domain Bacteria; phylum Bacteroidota; class Bacteroidia; order Chitinophagales; family Chitinophagaceae; genus Puia. The sequence goes on along the minus strand of JAJPJP010000391.1, from coordinate 1,866 downwards.
AATCCTGCGATCAGCATCAATCCATAAAGCATCGGTTTGTTTGCTGTCGTGGTATTGAAAGTACCGTAGTGTCCGTCGAAATGAATATCGTTCAATGGCTGGAGGTGGTACACCCATGTATAATGATTCTTTTTTTCATCATCGCCCTTATATTTAGCATTCAGGACCTTGAGCTTTGCCTCAATGACAGCCGGCTGCATGTTTTTGGCCAGGCGAAGATAAAGCTGCTGGTCGCTGGTGGTAGCCCCCCAGTTATCCCAATAAAAGTGCGTGCGCAAACCATGGTTATCCAGCAGGGTGGACAATGATATGAATTCCTTGAACTGGATATCCGTGCTTCCCTGTTTTTCAAAATCCTCGACCACACCGCTAACGACGGTTGCCAGCGTATCATCATAGATCATTTTTTTTCCAATCAGCTGGGCTGGTGACAGTCCGGGAAAATAAAGTCTGGCCCGGCTCTCGCTCAATACGACCTGACCGGTAGACGCAACTGCCGTTGCTGCCGATCCGGCGATCCAATGATAGGAAAACATTTGAAAATAGTCCGGCCCGGCAAAGATGATATTATCCTTGGGTTTAAAAACGGTTTGGCCTTTTGCCGTCTTTTCTTCAATGGCCAGCTTAAGTGCATTATAATAGCGGAAAGCCGCAACGAGCTCCGGTCCGCTTATTTCTTTTCTGACCGCTTCGGCCAGAGGCCCCTGTACTCCCCTTGTAAATCCCTGATTATCCACTTCTTTATATTCGCTGACCACCCTGTATATCCGGTCGCCGCCCTTTTCAAAGCGGTCAAAACCATAGTGGAACTGAACGATCAAAAATATAACCAGCGCCGCACTGATGCCGATTGCAAGTCCCAGCACATTGATCGCAGAAAATATTTTATTGCGTTTAATGTTGCGGATCGCAACGAGTAAATAATTTTTTATCATGTGGGGAGAAATTTGCTAACGCTGACCTGTTCAATCAGCATGCCAGATGGCGGCGTCTTATCAATCAATTATTTATAAAATGATCCTTTCTCATTATGTTCGATTTTGTGATACCACTGTGCGGTTTTGATACCAGGCTGACTCGTCCGAACAAACTATAGGTGAACAAATAAGTTCAAATAATACTTTTACATCCATCTTGTTTAAAGATAAAACATTGTTTTGGTAGCTATAAAAAAGAGGCGACTGCCAGGGCATGGCACAATTCGGATGCAGCTGATTCCTGGTTTTGAAGGATTGTTACCGAAGTCGCCAATTTTGCAGGTATTTGTCGATTATAGCCCACCGGCATTTGCTTAGTAAGGACTTTGAAGTTACCACGACATCAATGTATACCCTTGCCCCTTAAATACTTTAGTGCTGCCTCAAACGCCGGGTCCTGTCCGTTGACGATGGTTTTTACCGTCTTTTTTGCGAGGATGTCTATCCGCACCCCCCGTTGCTGGGTTGGGGTCTTATCCGGATAATAAATGCCATAACCCGAATGAGTAATACCAAGGGTGCCGCCCATCGGAATGGACGATACTGCACCATCGAGACCGCCGGTCTGGCTGCCGATGGTAACTGAATGCGGAATAGTCTGCAGCGTCATTACTGTGTACTCACCCTGGCTTTGGCAGCGCTCATCAGCTAAAATGATTACCGTTCCCCTGTAGGGATGCGGGTTAACACGGCCCATTTTGGGCGATAGTACCCATTTAAAATAACCTGGCTCGTCAGGCATTATTTCCGTTTCCATGCTAATTGGCTCAGGAACGGATAGAAACATGTCGAATATGTTGTAAAAAGCATCATCGGCCATCCAGCTGCGGGCATCGAAAATTATGGCCTTTTTGGTCCGCATCAGGGCTTTGATGGTATCCGCGTTTTT
>JAJPJP010000003.1 GCA_021324175.1 Chitinophagia bacterium | reverse complement strand
CGCACCTACACCTTGCTATTCATCAGCCTGGCAGTGGTCATGGTATGCCAGGGAACCATTCCGCTCTTTTTGCATGCGGAGCGCGGACTCCATTCCGGTCTTTCCAATACCGTAGATGTTTTTAGCTGGGTGATCCTGTGGAGACCCATCGATAAATTGATATTCAGCTGGAACCCTTATTTAAAGGAGATCGCTATTTTGAATAAACTGGCAACAGCCGAAGTAATACTCTTAGATGAAGCACATTAACCGGATAAACCCGTTTTGTACGCTGTCATCTGCGGCAGCGGCCCAAATAAATTTTGGATTTGAGGACTATTATCTTGCCCCCTGTCAGGCCGAAAGGCCGCTTCTGAGATCCAAATTTAATTGGGAGTTGCCCCGCTGCCTGTTTAATGCTGCGACAACAATCGCATCTCATACCGTGGCAGCGTTGAACCGTGAATTTTCTGCCAAAACCGATAAAAGAAAATATTTTCTATGAACCGCATTTACATCATCATACTTGCCCTGATCATTTTTTTCCTGGGTCTTTTTTACTGGTCAATCTGGTGGCTTGTGATTGGTATCGCCGGAGGAACAGTTTTTGCCATTTACCAGTTTCACGTTTCAAGGATGCGCAAAGTGGAAGCGGCAAAAGCAGAGACAGAACTTCAACTGGAAGAAAAAACAGATCAGGTAGAAAATTTGAAGGAAAAGATCAGTAAGGCCAGGCAACAGGTTGAACTCGCCAATAAATCCAAAACCACCATCCTGGCAAAGATCAGCCATGAGATCAGAACCCCGCTCAACGGAATGCTGGGCATGGCGTCACTGCTTGCCGAGACAGGGCTCAGTGTTGAACAAAAAGAATATGCCAAAACCATCAAACGCTGCGGGGAAAACCTGCTCGGCGTAATCAATGATATTCTCATAGAAGATATCCTTGCATTTTCACGAATGGGTTCAGCAAAGACCGAGTTGGAACAAATGGATTTTGACCTCTATGATTGCGTAGAGGAAGTCCTGGACATGTTCACAGCCAAAGCTGCCGATGCCGGTCTTGAACTGATGTACAGCATCAGCAATAACACCCCCAATAAGCTCAACGGCGATGCACTGCGCCTGAGGCAGGTCCTGATGAACCTGCTGAGCAATGCCATTTCTTATACGCACAGGGGAGAGATAATCCTTTCCATCCATGCTGAGAGAACGGGAAAATCAGATGAGCTTGTTTTATGGGTGGAATTGCGTGATACGGGGATAGGAATCGAGGAAGAGAAATTAAAAAGGCTTCTGCAATCAATTCGGTATACCGGTGCCATACCCTTGCATGGCCAGGGAGACCAGGGACTTGGACTCACCATATGTGATCAATTGATCAACCTGATGGGAGGTCAGTTGAAAATCGAAAGCAGTTTCGGCAGGGGTACTGTCGTGAGCTTCTCCATAAAAACCAACACAGCCATTCAGCTCCAACGTCCCGAAAAAAATATTGTCATGCCCGGAAACGAAAAAAAGACAGTGCTGGTAGTGGATAGCAATCCAGGCTGTTTGGCCATTGTGAAAAATAATCTGGAAGATTGGGGGCTTACTGCTGTGTCAGCCAGTTCGGGTGCGCAAGCATTGAATATCCTGGGCGGTGAAGAGAGCCCCAGTCTTGTCATCACCGGTGTTCAGATGGGGGGGATGGATGGATTTGAATTCGCTGAATCCATTCATGCCAAATGGCCAGGCATTCCGGTAATGTTGCTCGCACCGGCAGGAAATGAACAATACAAAAAACAGGAGCACCTGTTTGACGCAATCATATCCAAGCCCATAAAAAAACATTTGCTGGGTAAATCCATCAGCCGCCTGTTGAGTGCCGACAAGAAAAATATCCCCGATGACAATCAACTCCATCGCACGCTGAGGGATGACTTTGCTGCTGAATTTCCCTTGCGCATACTGATCGCAGAGGACGACCCCTTTAACCAGCAACTCGAAATGACCATACTGAACAAACTGGGATACCTGCCCCACATTGCCGCCAATGGAAAAGAGGTGCTGGAAATAGTCAGCTCCAACCATTATGACCTCATCCTTATGGATGTTCAAATGCCGGAAATGGACGGGCTTGAAGCGACCCGGATGATCCGTCTTTGCCTTGCTTCCCAACCGGTCATCATTGCCATGACTGCTAACGCCATGCAGGGAGACAAAGAAAAATGCATAGCCTCGGGAATGGATGATTATCTCTGCAAGCCGGTAGAGTTCGGAGAGCTGATGAGGATCCTGGAGCGATGGGCTGTGCCGGCAGGAACATCGCACAATGTCAGCCCATAAGCCACGGACGAAACCAATCCCCGGCCGGTGACCGATATAACGGTCATGAATAACCTGTTTTATACCGGTGGATGACGCTTCATCTCAATATTTAGACGGTCAGAAACGATTCTAAGGATCGCTGCCTTTGTAGTACCATTACTACTCATTTCTTTTTTTTATGCTACAATCAAATGATAAGCGCTACTATTTTTTGGAGCCTTCTTTAGCAACAACTTTGTATGGTCATAAGCAGACCAATAGTAAAATCCAATATCCAAAAAACCTGTGCTTACTTCCACACCACCTGTAAATCCATCTAATCACCATCAAAAAAGAATTTTATGAGAACCCAAACCAAAAGACATCTCCAAAGTACCACCAATTCAATGTACCGCAAACCAAAATCGCTTTACGAGATCGTAAAAAACCTGCAGACAGGACTTCTGCCTCTTTCCATCCAGAAGAAAACGATCATCATTAACGAGGCAGATAAAAATCTCCGCGTTGCTGCTGATCAAAATATTTTGGCTTTTGTTATAGGCAGCTTATTAAGCAATGCGGTATACAGCACCTCCAATTGTTGTATCCGTGTTGAGGCCTCCGAGGAACAACACAATATATTTATCCGCATCAGCAATAACGGGATGTTTGTATATAACCAGTTAATGAACAGCCTGCACAGCATTACCCAGGCTGCGCAGAAATTAAATGGCCATATTTGTCTTCAGAGTGAAGAACCAGGTGCGATGACGGCAATCTTTTCCATGCCCGCGGGAAAAGCCGCCTGATACCCCGTTCTTTCTTGTTTATTCGGTGGGGCTCCTCGGACATGCAGGAAACCTCGTCCGGGGGACTGTCGGTTATCCATTTCTTAACACAATACCGGAAAACGAACTTCGACTATACATAAGCGTTAGACAATGACACTAAATACTAAGCCAACAATTTATCCGGCGTCATCGGGAGGTCGCGAACGCGTTTACCGGTAGCATTATAGACGGCATTGGCAATGGCAGCGGTGATGCCGGTAATCCCGATTTCACCGGCGCCCCTTGATCCCACCAGGCTGATGTTATAGTCCGGCATATCGGTGAACTGCACGTCAAACGCAGGAATATCTGCATGTACGGGCACGTGGTAATCGGCGAGATCCTTGGTCACAATCCTTCCGGTCTGCGGATCATAAACACTTCCTTCCATCAGCGCCATCCCAATTCCAAAAATAGCGCCCCCCATGATCTGGCTTTTTGCTGTTTTCTCATTGAGTATTTTCCCGACGTCCATCGCACTTGAAATTTTTTCTACCTTAACCATGCCCGTTAGTGAATCCACTCTCACTTTTACAAAATGCGCGCCGAATGAATGAAAGGCATATTTTTCCCTGTCCATTTTTTCATCCTGTTTGGCAAAAGGGTTTTCCGCCGGTTTTTTTGCCTGATCATTTTCGGGGCCTTTTTGCCCGTCCTTTAGTGTCACATCCGTTGTCGCATCGGCGTCGATCCATTCCATTTTATTGCGGGATAAGATCTGCGAGTACGTTTCCTGCCTGGCCTGGTCATGTTGTACATACAATTTCCCGTCGGCAGCGATGATGTCTGCTTCCTGCTGCTGATAAAAAGGAGATCTTTTATCGGCGATAGCCAGCTGTATGGTCCTGCTCTTTGCCTGCAGGGCTGCAGCGCGGACAGCGGGCGCTGTCGTTGCCATGGTCTGGGAGCCGCCGGAATTGGGTCCCTGCGGAAAAAGGGAATCGCCCAGTTTCATTTCCACCTTATCCATCGGCAGCCCCAATATGTCTGCCATGATCTGTGCCATGATCGTGTATGTCCCCGTTCCGATGTCCTGGGTGCAACAGGCAGCAACCGCATGCCCGTCGGCATACAATTTTAATTTAACGGAGGCCTTGCTCCTGTTAGCGGGATACGTGGCGGTCGCCATTCCGTAGCCGATCAAATATTTACCTTCTTTGACAGCCCCAGGCTTGCTGCTCCGATCTTTCCACCCGATGGACGCAGCTCCTTGCTGGTAACACCATTTCAAATTTTTTCCGGAAAACTCTTTCCCGTCAAAAGGGTTTTTTTCCGCATAATTGATCAACCTGAGCTGCAGCGGGTCAATATTTAATTTTTCTGCCAGTTCATCCATCGCCACTTCAAAGGCATAGGTTCCCGGCGCTTCTCCCGGCGCCCGCGTGGGACATGGGGTACCGCGATGCAATCGCACCAGGTTTTGAATGATGTCGAGGTTTGCCAAATCATAGAGTATGCGGGTGGCAATGCCGGCCTGTTCCACAAATTCATCCACGAATGAGGTTTCAGAGGTAGTTTCATGTTTGCCGGAAGAAATCTTTCCGCCGGAGTCTGCTCCCAGACTAATTTTTTGGATCGTGCTGCTTCTCCTCCCTGCGCAGGTAAACATCTGAAAAGAGCGGGACAGGACAATCTTTACAGGGCGATTTACGAGTTTTGCGGCCATGGGAGCAAGGAAAGTGTTGGCCCAGGTAAACCCTTTTGAACCGAAACCACCGCCGATAAACGGCGAGATCACGCGTACTTTTTCTTTTGGGATACCCATGCCGTTAGCCAATAAATTTTGCACCCCAAAAACGCCCTGCGTCGCATCGTAAACGGTCAGCGAATCACCATCCCAGTAAGCGCAGGTGCTGTGGGGTTCCATGGGATTATGGTGATAGACGGGAGTAGTATAGGTTTGTTCAAATTTAACTCCGGCCCTGTCCAATCCGTCATCGGCCTCACCGCGTTTTAACTGTGGGCTTCCGCCCCCTAATCCTTGTTGGGGCCTGTATGTTTTGGCTTCGCTCTGGGCGATGTCAATAACGGGCTTTTCTTCGTTGTAATCAATGCGCAGCAAGGCAGCCGCATGTTCTGCGATCTCAAAAGTTTCCGCGATGACAACAGCAATATGCTGACCATTGTAATAAATCCTTTCGCTTTGCAGGGGCAGGAGATCTTTCTCTGAAAATTTTCCGCTGTTGGGATCCCCGCCCGCAGTCTGATGGAGACTCATCGCATTTTTGTAGGTCAGGATATCAATCACGCCTTTGATTTTTTTTGCTTCAGAGGAATCAATGTTATTGATATGTCCCAGGGTGATCGTGCTTTGAACCGGAACGCCATAGACAAGACCTGCCTGGAAAAATTCCGCCGCATAGGGCGCGGCGCCGGTAACTTTCAATCTTCCGTCCTTACGATCGACGGGCTGCCCGACTATTGCACTCATACCATACCTCCTGTTTTTTGCAGTGCGCTGATGAGGGTGCGCTTTGCCAGTTCTTTTTTGAAAGAATTATATAAAGTTGTTTTCGCATTTTTTAGTTCTTCATCCGCTGCCAATTCAAAATGACTCATGGTTGCCGGCTTGTCGATCAGGGCCTGCTCTGCTGCCAGCGCGCGCCATGGCTTTGTACCTACGCCGCCCAGGGCGATGCGCGCATGCTTTACGCTGCCTGCCTGTACATCGAGCGCGACAGCTGCAGACGCCAAAGCAAAATCAAAAGATGAACGGTCCCGCACTTTTACATAGGTGGAGTTTGCAGCAAAGCCAAGGGCGGGAATCTCTGCAGCAATAATCAAGTCTGCCGGCGCCAGCGTATTTTCAATATGAGGATGCTCGCCCGGCAAGCTGTGAAAATCTGAAAATGCTATGATTCGTTTCCCATCTTTTCCTTCGACATGAATAATCGCTTCCAGCGCAGTCATGGCGACACACATGTCGGAAGGATGGGTGGCGATACACTGCTCACTGGTGCCCAGGATCGCGTGGATCCTGCTGTAACCGCTGATCGCTGAGCATCCCGAGCCCGGCTCTCTTTTATTGCAGGGCGTCGCGGTATCATAAAAATAATAACACCGTGTCCGCTGCAGGAGATTGCCGCCCGTAGTCGCCACATTTCTCAGTTGGGGGGAAGCGCCGGCAAGAATGGCTTCGGACAACAGCGGGTAATGCGACCTGATCAGCGGGTGATAAGCCAGATCGGTGTTGGTCACCAGCGCCCCGACCAGGATATTTCCATTGGACAGCTTTTCGATTTTTTTTAAAGCAAGCCTGTTCAGGTCAATAAGCTTTTCGGGTTTTTCAATGTTCATTTTCATCAGGTCAACCAGGTTTGTTCCCCCGCCAATGAATTTTGCATGCTCATTCCCTGATGCTGATTTAATGGCCGCTGCCGTGTCATTTACCTTTACTAACGTGAATGGATACATAAAAAAAATTATCTTTGTTGGACGTCTTTAATAGCTTCCAGAATATTCTGGTATGCACCGCACCGGCAAATATTCCCGCTCATCAACTCCCGAATCTCTTCATCGGTCTTTGCATGACCTTCTTTGACCAGCCCGATCGCTGAACAGATTTGCCCGGGTGTGCAATAGCCACATTGAAAAGCATCATGTTTTAAAAAAGCCGTTTGCATGGGATGAAGCTCCTCACCTTTGGAAAGACCTTCGATGGTGGTGACATGCGCATCATCGCACAGCCCGGCCAGGATCAAACAGGAATTTACCCGTTTACCGTTTAGCAAAACCGTACATGCCCCGCATTGACCGCGGTCGCATCCTTTTTTTGTTCCCGTAAAATGCAGCTTCTCTCTCAGCGCATCCAGCAGGGTGACCCGCGGATCCAGCTCAAGGGTTGTCTTTTTCTCATTGATAAAAAGACTCACTTCCACGGTCCCTTCTTCCTGATAAAACCGGTTATCCAGCGGAAGCCTTGCAGATTTTAGTGATGTTGTCAGCGCTGCTCCGGCAGTGATGACCGAAACCTGCTCAAAGAATTCTCTCCGGGTGGTCGCGTTTTTGCCGGGAACTTGCAGCGGTTCTTCCTGATTTTCCAAGATGCTCTTTTCAGATTCTCTATCATAAATCACTCCATTTACTTTTCTCACCCCCGTAGCATGTAAATGCAGCGGGTTCCTGTAGAATGATTTTTACAAAGCAAAAGAGGATGTAGAAAATTTTTCCTGCTGCCGGATATCAGCACGATTCCATAATTTTATAAAATGGAGGGTATAGGCGTCATTATTCTAGCAGCAGGTTCCTCATCACGTTACGGAGGCATCAAACAATTGGCTTTTTACGGCGACAAAACATTTATCCGGCATGCCGTTGATGTTGCCCGGGCAGCGGTAAAAAAGGTGATTGTTGTGCTGGGTGCAAACATGGAAAAAATAAAAAAAGAAATCGAAGACATGGGGGCTACTCTGGTATTTAATAAAGATTGGCAGGAAGGCATGGCTTCATCAATCCGCGCCGGTCTTTCAACATTTCTGGAGATGGAGCCGGAAGCAGCAGCCGTTATTTTTATGGTTTGCGACCAGCCGTTTGTATCCCCATCGCTCTTAGATCAGCTGATCACCAAACATACGGAATCAAATAAGGAAATTATAGCCAGCACTTACCAGCACACGGCAGGGATACCCGCACTTTTTGGAAAAACATTTTTTCCGGCATTGCTCAGGGTGACCGGTCAGTCAGGAGCAAAAAAAATAATCCGTCAGCACGGGGATGCATGGACCGGAGTCCCGTTTCCGCTTGGATATATCGATATCGATACCCCGGAAGATTTTGAACGATTACAAAAAAAACCATTCAATACCTGACCAATATGCAACACGGGGAAATCATCATTTTCTTTTTTATCGTCGCTTTCGTGTATGCTTCCGTAGGTTTTGGCGGGGGGTCCAGCTACCTGGCTATCCTTGCCCTGTATGCATTGCCTTTTAAAGAGATCAGGCTCATCGCGCTATTGTGCAACATCATTGTCGTAACGGGGGGCACGATCGTTTTCATCCGCAACAAACAAACGGATTGGAAAAAAATCATTCCCGTTGCCCTGTTCAGCATCCCCCTTGCTTTTCTCGGGGCCAAAATGAAAATAAGCCAGGACACATTCTTTATCATTCTTGGCTGCAGCCTGCTGGTTGCAGCCATTCTGCTATGGATCAAAACAAGACCGGGTGATCCGGATGTCCGTCAAACAAGGGATCGCTGGCAGTTTGCAAAAGACGGGGTTATCGGCGGAGCCATTGGTTTTTTATCAGGCATGGTGGGTATCGGCGGGGGTATTTTCCTGTCGCCTTTGCTGAACCTGATGAAATGGGATACGGCAAAAAAAATTGCCGCCACAGCAAGCGTGTTCATCCTGGTCAATTCTATTTCGGGCATCGCGGGGCAGTTATCCGCTTTCGCTGCTGAAATCAATTACAATAGGATCATTTTTTTATGCGCAGCCGTTCTCGCCGGCGGACAGCTGGGCTCACGTATGGGGGCGGTAAAGTTTAATCCCCTTGTCATCCGGAGGGTTACGGCCATACTTGTTTTTTTTGCCGGTCTTGAGGTATTGTTCAAACACCTGCCCTGGTTTAAATAATTCATTATGAAGATGGACATTCTTGGTTTTGGCGCAGCAAAAGAAATTTTTCAAAGCGATTTGGCTACCCTGGAGTTGCCGGAAGGCGCCACGCTGCTCGATCTGAGGCTCTTGATGGAGGAAAAACATCCTGGCTTAAAACGATTGGGATCTTATATGATCGCTGTAAATAAAGAATATGCCCGCGATGACCGGATGAGGATATCGGCAGGCGATGAAATTGCCATCATACCGCCAGTGAGCGGGGGATAGCCGTTTATTTTGCGCGCTCAACCCTTATTTTTTCAATATTACTCATGTGCCGGCGGCCGGTCCTGAGATCGGACAGGGTGACAATGGATATCCTGTCTGCTGACCCGCTTATCTTTGTTCCTTCTTCTTCCATCACCACATAAATATTGTTACCCGTTTCGGTATTGAATATTTCGTTCCAGGAAAAGACAACCTTATAATTGTCCGGTGCGGCAAGCACAAAATAAAATTCACTCAGGACTTTAGGATTTTCCGCGTCAATTTCTGCTTTGCTTAAAATGTCTTTCAGCAACACGCCGCGTAAACCGGTGAGGGTATGTTTTTTTGCCCCCATATGATCCGTGATGACCAGGTCGGGCAGGCTTTTTATGGTAAAACCCTCCAGGTCACTGACCGAAATGGTGATCGGGCGTTTTACCTTTCCTTCGATGGTGAATTTATCGGTTGGTGTTAATTTGCTTTGTGCGCTGACAAAAAGAGTCATCGCGGTAAAAAAAAAGCAGATAATGATTCTCATATATTTTCCTGAATGGTTAATCCTGTTTTTTCCCATGCGCTCAACCCGCCGTCAAGAGAAAAAAAATGTCCCCGGGGAAATTTTTTTCCGGCAATTTTCGCCGCTTCTGCGCTGCGTCTTCCGGTCTGGCAATAAAAGACAATGGGTTTGTCATCTTCATCCATCAACAGGTTTGTTGCTAAATCATCCAGCGGCATGTGCCTGCCGCCGATATGGAAATTATTTCGTTCTTCTGTATTTCTAACATCGATCAATTCATATGCATGTTTATCCAAACCATTTTTTAATTCATCTGCGGAGATAAGTTCAACAAAACTGGTTTGGGGCAGGCTGTTGATGGTCGTATTGCTGACCCCGCCGACGTTGATGATCCGGCTTTGCATGGCAGCGGCGTCCAGGATGAATATCTTGCCGGACAGCAATTCTCCCATGCCGGTAATGTATTTGATCACTTCATTGGCCTGCATGCATCCGATAATCCCGGCAATTGTCGGCATCACCCCGCCTTCGGCGCAGTTGGGGATTGCGGCGGCATTCGCCCGGGGAAACAGATCCCTGTAGTGGGGGGAACGGCTTCCGTCACCATTCATTACATTCAGGACCGACAACTGACCCTCGCATCGATAGATCGCCCCGTAGACCAGGGGCTTGCCTGCCAGGACGCAGGCATCACTAAGTAAATATTTTGATTCGATATTATCCGTACAGTCTATGACGATATCATAATCCTCCATGAGGCGAAGCGCATTCTGACCGGAAATTTTTTCGGCTATGGCAACCAGCCTTATCGCCGGATTTTGTGCGCTTAGTTTTTTGCAGGCGATTTCCGCTTTTGATAAACCGACTTCATCCGGTGTGAACAGTATTTGGCGATGAAGGTTGCTCACCGCGATCACGTCATCGTCTGCTATGGCAATGGTTCCGGCTCCTGAAGACGCGAGGTAGAGGGCAGCCGGGCAACCCAGACCGCCTGCGCCGGCAATCAGCACTTTTGCCTTTTGCAGTTTTAGCTGGGCTTCTTTCCCAAAACCGGGTAGCGCCAGCTGGCAGCCATATCGTACCCATTCATCTTCCATCATGATGCAGCGCTTTGGTGATCAGGATTTGTTCTGCCTTGGCAAAATCTTCCTTTGTATTTACATTCATCAATGAATCCCGATCCGGTGGTTGAAGAATATGCGCGTCGTTGCTTTTTATTAAAACCTTTCTCGGACAGGTATAACCGTTAGATAAACAGGAAAGCAGCAACCCGTAGCTTTTCGGTTCCCATATGGCAATCAGTGGTTCGGGCAATCCGTCAGCAGGACTTTGAAATGTCGTTGCCATGCTGGACGCGTCACGATTTTCCATAAGAAATGACATAGTGCGATGATCGACCAATGGCAGGTCGCAGGCAAGGATCAGCCAGGCGACATCCGGCTGAAAGGCAAATGCGGATAGGATCGCCCCGTAAGGTCCGATCCCTTTGTATGAATCGGCGAGTATGGGATAGCCATGGTCGTTGCCGGTTTCTGCTTCTCTTTTCGAAATAAACACGGCGTCACAAAGCGGAGCGAGTAAATCAGCGAGATAATATTGTTGTGCTTTGCCATGCCAGGCAATGGCGCTTTTATCCTGCCCCATGCGAACGCTTTTGCCGCCTGCTAAAACCAAACCATTTACCGGACTTGCCATAGTTATTTTCTTTCAAAATCATTTTTGCCGCCTGTCTTCATCATGAGTTTTGTTTCTTTGATGATGATATCATGGCTGAAGGACTTGCACATGTCATAGATGGTCAGGGCAGCCACAGAAGCTCCCACCAGTGCCTCCATTTCTATGCCTGTTTTTGCTTCTGTGCTTGCCGTGCACGTTATCATTATTTCATTGTTGCTCGGGAGTTCGACGTGGATCTCACAATTGTCCAGACCGAGGGGGTGACAGAGGGGAATCAATTCTCCTGTTTTTTTTGCGGCCATAATGCCAGCGATTACGGCTGTTTGAAAAACAGCGCCTTTCTTCGTTTGTATATCACCGTTAGTAAATCGGGCAAGTACGTTTTCCGGAATCACCACGACGGCTCTTGCCGTGGCTGCGCGCAGTGTCATCTTTTTATCGCTGACATCGACCATTGCCGGGTTTCCTGTTTTATCCAGGTGTGAAAAATCAGTCATGATCTTTATTGCCTTTTGTCAGGGTATCTGTTTAAATGGCCATATGGGAAAAACTTCTCCCTTTTTAAAATCAGTTCTTTCCAAAGGTAACTCCATAAAGGCATCAGTTCCGAGCAAATTGATAAAATCGCCCGACCCGTTTCCTTCAACAGGTGTGCCAAGCCATTCTCCTTTTTCATTGTTGGTCAATTTCACCTGCAGAAAATATTGCAAAGCCGGTTTGAATGTGAAATCGGCATCCAGTATCGCGTAGCT
>JAJPJP010000113.1 GCA_021324175.1 Chitinophagia bacterium | reverse complement strand
GTCCGACTATCCGCGGGCTATCGCTTATTACCAATCTGCGCTCAAAATGGATTCAACCTTGTCATACGTTTATTACAACCTGGGCAAACTTTACGGCCTGAAAGACCAATCGAAGGACAGTTCGATGTACTTCTATGGCAGGGCGGTGACCCTTGACCCCGACAGGTTTCATGACATTTGTCACACCATAGCCGATTTCTACTATGACAAAAAAGATTTGGCCAGCGCCAGGCAATATTATGAATTCGCATTGGGGACTCCGTCTTTTACGCGCGACCAGGATCTGGAAAGGCTTATCGGTATCCTGGTTGCCCAAAAAAATCCCGCTGCGGCGAGTGATGCGTTGAAAAAATACCTAAATCCTCGCTATGACAACGATCTTCTTGCACGACTCACCAGTCTGATAAACCAGGCGACGGACAACAAATAAGCCTGGCCCCCCAATAAATTTATTTTGTGGAACGGCGGGAAAATAATCTTATATTGGAAAAAATATTTCTTTTATGACACCCCTTAAAAAGAGCAACCAACTATTTACGCTCCTATTTGCCCTTTGTGCAGTTGTTGTTATCTCTGTATTCAGTTGTAACGGCTCCGGCTCCTCGGCTAGCAAAGACTCCTCTTCAACCACCGCGACTGATACCTCTTCGAAAATGTCCTCAGACACCACCAAGAAAATGATGGACACGACTAAGAAAGCAACTGATACAGGAAGCAAAGGCGGCCAGCCCGCCCCTCCGGGACACTAAGAGAAACTTGGCTATCTGAATGGAAGTCGACTGGAGTCTACTGGTTGTCCGGAAGAGGTTTTATTGCCTTCGAGTGAAAGAACGGCTTGCGATATTGCTCAGGACAATATGATATCAAATTGAGCACCCGAGCCATCATTTTGAATCAGGGCCAGTTCGCCGCCATGAGCTTTGATGATATCATAACTCAATGACAACCCAAGACCGGTCCCTTGGCCGGCCGGCTTGGTCGTAAAAAAAGGTTGGAAAATTTTATCCGTGATATTTTTAGGGATGCCATCCCCATTATCTGCTACTGATATAATCACGTTCTTTCCGCGCTTTTGCGTGATGACGGAAACGATTGGCTCGAATGTCATTCCTTTTTTTGCAGACGATTTTTTCTTTTGTTCAACGGCATAAAATGCGTTATTGAACAGGTTGAGGAGCACACGCCCAATTTCCGGAGGAATCAGATTTATTCGTCCAACCGAACTGTCCAGGTTCGTATTCAGTAGCGTTTCGAACTGCCGGTCTTTATTTTTCATGCCATGGTAGGCCAATTGCAGGTAATCAGTCACAAGCTTGTTCACATCAACCGGCTCCTTGTGCCCCGAGGTTTTCAAGGAGTGTTGGAGCATATTTTTTACGATACTATCCGCCCGCCTGCCATGCTGGCCTATCTTTTCCAGGTTTTGTCCAATGTAGCCGGCAATGCTAATTGCGTCCTCGGTGTTCCCTTGTTTTATTTCTGCTTTCATTTCTTCGAGCAATTCGGAGCTCACCTCAGAAAAATTATTGACAAAATTCAACGGGTTCTGAATCTCATGGGCGATCCCTGCTGTCAACTCGCCCAGGGATGCCATCTTTGCGGTCTGGATCAACTGTTTCTGTGCATTGTTGAGTTCCTGCAGAGTCTCCTGCAGCTCCTTTTTTTGGGTTTCCAGAACAAGGTTCGTCCTTTTCCTTGCCATATTATTTCGATATAATAGGAACGCGATCACCATAAAAACTGCGATCCCAGCCAACAAGGCTATAGACCGGATATTGCCGCGTACGCGTATCTGCTGTTCCTCGAGATCCTTTACTTTGAGCTGCTCACTAAATGCGATGCTCTGAAACTCATTGATCTTCTCACGGCTGTCAATCGAATCCTTGAGCGACATGACCGCTCCTTCGTAAAACAGCGCGCTGTCGGCATTGCGACTTTCTTTATATAGCGTTGCCAGCAAATTGCCGGCATCCACAGATTTGGTAAGAAAACTGTTATCCCTTGAAATCGCAAAAGACTTCCTAGCGTAGGATATGGCGGAATCGAAGCGGTGATCGAGTGCGAATAATCTCGCAAGGCCCAAAAAGCTTTCAGATGCGTTGGAATAATCCTGCAGCGCAAGAAGTCTAGGAAGCGCTGAATCATAGGATTTTCGCGCGTTGACGCGGTCGCCCATTTTGAAATAAATATTTCCCAAGTTGTTCTGAGCGCTGGCCTGCATAAGCAGGTTACGTTGTTGGCGGGATTCGGCCAGGCATGCTTTGGTATACGAAACTGCTGAATCAAGTACATTTTTCTTTTCATATATATCACCCAGATCAAGCAGGCTATAAAGTAAAAGATTGTCCAGCTTATTTGCCCTCGTGATGGAATCGGCGCCGAGGCCGAAGGACACGCTTTTGGAAAACTCATCGACACTTTCGTAAAGCAGCGCGATATTCAGATAGATGATAGCAATGTTTAAGGGATCATATCCCCTAACCTTTTCGACATCCAATTGCTCAAAGTTATACTGGAGAGCGTTTGGGTAATTGCCCATGCTTGCGTTGGCGTTCGCCATCTGAGCCAAAGCCCAGGATTGTCCTTTCAGAAACTTTTTTTTCTTAGCCTCAAAATAAGCCGTCTGCGCAAGGGCAAGTGCTGAATCAGGCCGCGATTTTTGATAGAGGCTGCTGATTTCTATCATCAGGACTATCTTGCCAGTATCGGACTTTTCCTTTCGCAAAATCTCTTGCAGGCTGTCAATTGCCCTATCCTGGGCATTGGGCCGGAGGCAGGTCAACAGGAGGATTGCGAACAATGAAATTAATTTCATTGCCATCTGGCAGATTGATTAAATTGTACGGACAAATTAAGCTTTAATCGCGATTTCATGCCTAATCTAAAACATCACATTGGAGCGATTGTGATGGTTTTGTTGATAAATGCGGCTACGGGCCAGGGCAAGTGGGCACTCCTGGTGGCCATCAATGACTACTACGAAGCAAAAGGTGTCAAAAGCGAGGTGAGCCTGAGTGGATGCGTCAATGACGCTAATTCAATACGGAATTTGCTGATTAAAAAATATCACTTCCTTCCCTCTCATGTTGATACGATTTACAATGGGAATGCGACCCGTGACAATATCGTCGGCGGCTTGAAAAGAAAACTCGCACAATGCAAATCGGGCGACGCCATGTTATTTTATTATTCAGGCCATGGGGTCTGGTTAAAAAATGACGACGAGGTTGGAGATCCGGTGAAAAAGGGAATGAACCAGGCCATGCTAACCAGCGATCTCTATGATTTTGATGACCACATGAAATGTTTTTTGAGGGATTTTACGCTAAAACAATGGTTCAACCGGTTCATAGACAAAAAAGTCGTTTTGACATCACTGTTTGACTGTTGTTTCAGCGGCAGCCTGGCCATGGCGGGTGCCAACGCGGACTTGTCCGAACATACAAAATCAGTCGACCTCGATGACATCCTCGGTGTCGTCGCAAAGAATAAAGCCAACTTTCAATTGTGGATGGACAGTGTTGCCGGAGTCCCCACTCCGGTCCCGGCAGGATGCCCTACGGATACCAGCGGGCGGAACACCTTGGCCGATGCAGATGGTGACGGCGTACCTGACTGCCGGGACAAGGAAAGATATACCATGAAGGAATGCCTCCCAGTGGATTCGGATGGGGTCGGCCGTTGCCCGGAGGACATCATCAAGATCTTGATTCGCGACAGATTAAATCGATATGATTCCGCAGAACAGGGGATAAAGGTCCCGGCTGAAGTGCAGGAAAAATCGTTTAGTGCTTCTTTTGTGCCCACGGTCACTGAAGCCGACACGATTCAACGGCCCGTTTACCGAAAGAACTCCATGTTTCTTTTTATGTCGGCGACGACTGATTTGCAAAAAGCCGTTGAATTTAATGATCCCAAAGGAGTAAATAGAAGCCTTTTTACCGCTTCGCTTGTGCGGGTGGCGAGTAAGATGCCCGAAAATACGCCAGCTGAGAAGATCTTTGAAGCTGTCAATGCCGATATGGCCAGCTATCATAAAAGCCAGACTCCCACTTTCTACTGCGACCCGAAGCGAAAAAAGACCCGGCTATATTATTGATTTAAACATTTCTATTTCCCCTTTTGCGCAACGCCGACCTGTCGAACGGGTTACGATTCGTTCGACAGGAAACTTAAATTCCGGTTCCGGTAAGAGAAAGACATCACATCCCCGGCAAGAGCATTGTTTCGTGGATTTCAATCGTAGCATCCGGATGCCACCCCGAAATATGCGGATGACCTTCCAAGAGTCCGAGCGCTTCGGCGAGGTCTTCCGCCTGCAATAACGAATAACCCGCTACTTCTTTACTGCTTGGTGATTGCTTGCCATCTGTTCCGATGCGCTTGCCATTCATCAGCGGCGCCCCAAGGTCCGTCAACTTTTTCCCTACGCGGTCTGCCCAGGCCCTCCACATGGCCATACCTGCAGCCCGCTGCTCAGGCGTATCGTCTGACATCCTTGCCATTGCATCAAAGGGTGCATGATAAATTACAAGAAATTTCTTGCTCGCAGGTTTTTTTGTCGGCGCAGCTTTCTTAGCCGCCTTTTTCACTGCCTTTTTTTCCGCCTTTTTTTCGGCTTTTTTTGTTGATTTTTTTGAATCTTTTTTGGATGGCTTTTTAGAAGCCTTTTTTCCTGACTTTGCCATGGTGCAAAATTTGTGCGTTAGTGAATGAAAATTTAGAGTAATAAATTTAGCAAAGTTTTGAAACCGTTGTCTTCCTTCTTGATAATTTAACAGCAGTAACTGCCACAGACATGTTTTTGAGTAGTTCGGTTCCGAGGAAGCATCCTACTGTATCCATCGTTCTGTTTTCAGGAATTCCACCAGACTTGAATCATTGGTGGAAAATGGTGGTAGCCACAAACCGAGCCGCTCCCTTTTCCAATATTCACCACGAGCATTTCCCGCTTTTGCGAAGCTGTATCGATAGAGAACCGCCCGGATAAATCTTGGTGGCTTTTCCTGAAAAGGATTTGTTTTGAACAGGCTTTGGATGCCGGGATCGTTATGAAGGAGCTTCCAAACAAGATTCAATGTCCACGGATATTCGTCGTATGTCGACATTGAGGCAAACCACATCTGCCAGTCCAATCGCAGCTGGTAGGGAGCAACCTGGGGGGGGCGATCTTTTAGCGAAACTGGTAATCCCTTGTAAACATACTCCTTCCAGTCCTCGCTGTCCGCGGTGGAATCACTCCATGTTCCCTCAAACACGACGTTCATTCTTTCCCCGCCCACGGATCCAAATGCACCATAAGTGTTGACAAGTTCGAGAGGGTCGAAGGAAGTGTTCATGACTTGGTGCGGCGAAAGCATATTGAGGACAGGTTGGACGCTTAGAATTGCAATGACGATCACAACGATCCATGACCTTATTTGTATCGCCCGCGAATGTGCAGCTTCTGAATCAGCCTTTTCGGCCCGACGGACAAGAGCCTTAGGCAGGATTCTTCTCCAGAATCTGTCGTCGAAGCAAGCGAGTGCCGGAACAATCGTCAGCCAGTTCAGAAACGACAGGTTCCCGCTAATGATCAGGACAAGTTGCAGTAGGACAATGATCACACCGGCAATATGCCGCGTGATCCGAGGCCAAAAAATGAAAAAAGGCGCTGCCAGCTCAGCCAAATAGTTGAACCAGACACCCGCTCGCAAAAAAAACCTTGGGAGGAAATGAAACCAGCGGCTAAGAGGACCTGGCAGCGGCTGAGTCTCGAAATGGTAATAGAGTGCCGTCCCGTTGCGCCACACTTCATCGCCCCTGATCTTTATTAGCCCTGATCCCAACATGATTCTAAAAATCAGCCAACGAAAAAGAGTAATAATGAGAAAAGAGGGTGCCTGTTTAGGAAATGGACGCCAGTCAACCACCGGAGATAGGAAAATGGCGAGAAAACCCGTTTCAAGCAGCTGAATTTCCCAGCCGTATCCATACCAGTCCTGGCCTGCATGAACGATCGACATATACAGAAACCAAAGAATGACCATAATCGGCATGTTCGCCAACCCGACGACCACCACAACGGATAGCAAAAACCCGATCCACGAAATCGTCAACAGAAAAACGTCAGAATGAGAGATCCAAAAGACAGAAGGCAGGTGAAAAAAGCCTGCCGTAGAAGATCCGTAGGCATTCGTAACATTCTTGAGAAAAACGCCAACAGGAAGCAGTCCGTTCGCGCCGATTAAAGGCACTATTTGGTTTATAGCAACTAGAAATGCGACGGAATAAACGATGCCCAGCAACCTGAGGATCATAAAGCGGGTGAGCCAATAGGTCGGACGCTTAAACCCGAATCTTTCCTGAGAAGAAAATTCCTCATCCATGATCAATCTATTGCAGATCTAAATTCAAAGTCGCGGCCATAGAGACCTTCTAAATAAAGGTACGCTTCAAATTTTATGCTCATTGTAGAATGATTGGCCAATGGAGGACCGGGGAGGTTATGGGCTGAGAACAGAGAAATGACCAGACCTCGAAAAAAGGCAATGCCGGTTCATATCGCTTTTCATTAATTGGTATCGCAAGTTTCCGAATGCGACAAAGGAAAGCACAAACCAAAAAGCATGCTGTAACTACAAAGAAGCAGGATAAATCTTTTATGGCTGCAAGTTCAGTTTTGAGGTGGATTCATCATATTGAATGCTTCCCTCAACTGCTGCGCACTCGCATTCAGTCTTGTTTCGCTGGACTGGTATGCAATCTGGAATTTCTGTTGTTTTAATTGTTCAAATACCGAATCGATAAAACCGCTGACAGGCGGGGCAAAATCGTGGATTCCTTTCCCCCCCAAATCGGTATTGAGCGCGGGTGGAATAATTTCAATTACTTCGATATTGCGGGGTTTTAGCAGATATTGTGCAGACAGCGTAAATGAATGAAAAAAAGCCTTCGTCGCACAATAAACCGGAACCTTTGCCATAGGCGCGAAAGAAAGGCCAGAAGTTATATTGATTATGGTTTTAAACGATTTCAGATTTACAAACAATGACGTGAGGTGAACCGGTGCAATTACGTTTGTAATAATCTCCTCCTTAGCACGCGCATAAAAGTCGCTATCAGTAATGTTCATCCATTGCTGAATGCCTGCATTATTGACCAGGACGTCAAGATCGGGATGATTTTCCCGTATCCTGTTATATAATTCATATCGTTCTTCCTCGATCGACAAATCGGATGTCATCGTAATAACGTGAGGTAGGCTGTCTGCAACTTCCTTTAAGACCTGTTCACGTCGCCCGCAAATGATCACCGAGTTCTTTTCTTCAATAAATCGCTTTGCGAGGCCCAATCCGATCCCTGTTGCGCCGCCTGTGATCAGAATTTTATTGCCTTGCAATTTCATGCTGGATTAATTTTAACTGAATGATTCCTGGAACAATATTCACCTTCGTCCAAACAATATTTGAGCCAACCCCGTTGGGGAATACTGCATTATTTTTAACTTTAGACCAATATTCGCACGTGTTGACAACGTATCCTAAATTAAGTTTATGAAAAAATTGCTTGTACTTTCTCTGTTAGTGCTTTTCTTCACTCCGCGCACCAATGCACAGCTGACCGCCAAACCGACTTGCGGGGTTTTTTCGGTTGACATCCTTAACGGCACACTAAACAATCTTAAGCCAAATTTTAAAATGCCGGAGATTAAAGAAAATTTGCCTTGCTTCACAGGGGAGACGAAAGGAGATTCTGCTTGTGGCGATGCACTTTTCTTCAAAGACCGCGACGTCAAGTTTTTTGTAAAGCGGCAATACATTGAATTGGGGCCAAATTTTAAGGGCAAATTAAGCATCCCCCTGATGGGCGCAGACAGGGAAACACTTTTTAAATGGCTTGGCAACCCGAAAATTAAGGATCCCGATTGGGATGCATTCCAAACCCAATATGGCACACTTGTTTTGCATTATGCTGCGGGTAAGGTCAAGGTAATCCAATTCAGCACAAAAAATACTGACGAGCTCAGCCTTTGCCAGTAAATATTTGGTTAAGGCCAAAATCTGAAAAGCCTCTTTCAAAATGCTCAATGTCTTCCCTGCTTTTTAAGTTGGGTGAGGCAGCTTCCATCTGAATTGAGTTATCGCTCGTGTCGGCCATATCAAACCCTGATAATCAACGGTTGGATCAGGATCGCTGTAGCGGTGCACATGATTCCTGAATAATTACAAATTAAATCATTGGATTAATGGAAAGAATTAATAAGCTGGAACAATTGGCGAGACTTTTGGAATCATCCATGAATCAGCGCCGCGAAGCAAGAGAAAAAGCAGATGCCTATATCGACGATTTCCTGCAAAACCTCCCTCAAATGCATGGATATTCGACTGGTCGCCTGGAAAAACTGGAATCATTCCAGATTGAGGAAGGCGGAAAATCAATAGACAGCATCCTTGACGTACTTGCCTCTGAAGTGGACAGGATCGGGATCAATCCTGCATCTGGGCGTCATCTGGGATACATACCAGGGGGAGGCCTATGGGCGAGTTCCATCGGAGACCAGCTGGCGGCAATTACAAACAGGTATGCCGGCATAGCGTTTTCCAGTCCTGGTGCAGTAAAGATCGAAGACCACGTAATAAAATGGATGGTTTCGGTTATAGGTTATCCGGATAACGCCTATGGCAACCTGACCTCGGGTGGATCGACCGCAAATTTGATCGCCATCAAAGCGGCGAGAGATCATCGGAAAATAAATTCCGGAAATATAACCAAAGCGGTTATATACATGACCGAGCAAGTGCACCATTGCGTTCACAAAGCAATTCACACGACCGGGTTGCACGAAGCTGAGCTGCACCTGATCCCAATGAATGGAAAATTTCAAATGGACGCTGACGAGCTGGAAACCCAGGTGCTGGAAGATGATTCGAACGGTCTTGCGCCATTTCTGGTTATTGCCTCGGCAGGCACTACCGATACCGGAGCTATAGATCCTTTGGACCGAATTGGCTCCGTCTGTGAGAAATTAAAAATCTGGTTTCACGTCGATGTCGCATATGGCGGATTTTTTATGCTTGTCGATTCGATGAAAAAAAAGCTAAAGGGAATTGAACGCTCAGATTCAATCGTACTGGATCCGCACAAAACCATGTTTATTCCTTTTGGATCCGGAGCCGTCCTGTTGCGCGACAGAAATATTCTGCTGGCATCCAATTCTTACAGGGCCAACTACATGAAGGACACTTTCGACGTCGAAGAGATCAATCCCGCCGATACAGGTATCGAACTTAGTAGACATAACCGCTCTCTTAGAATGTGGCTCCCGCTGCAGCTTTACGGAATCGGACCTTTGAGGGCCGCGCTGGAGGAGAAGCTGCTATTATGCGAGTACTTTGATAAACAAATAAGGAGGCTTGGCTTCGAGACCGCAGTCTCACCCGAATTATCGATTTCAGTTTTTAGGTGGCCGGCGGACAAAGACAACTCGGTCAACCAGAGACTCATCGCACTAGTCCACTCCGATGGGAGAGTCTTCTTGTCATCAACTGTGATCGATGGAAGGCTTTGGCTGCGATGCGCTATCATCTGTCATCGAACCCATCGTTTTGAAATTGATCTTGCACTGCAAATGATCAGCGAAAAAATTGATGAAGCCTTATCAAGCCAGCCATCACCATATGAATAAACAAATCATTTGTAGCACCTGCGTCACCTATTTCCCCCTCCAATCAACGCTGGAATTATGCCCCATTTGCCTTGACGACAGACAGTATATTCGTGAGGACGGACAAAGATGACCCAAGTCACAGACCTCCATCGACAATTCAGTATAAAAATATCCAGGTTAAAAGCCCCATGCTCGACAACTTTTTTACCGGGACAGCCGTCAACAAAACCCTTCCTGAAGGCTGAAAACAGGCTCAACTTGACTCTCTGCCCGCAATAAATTCAAAGAGATCGTGTTATAAGGAAAACAGCCCCCCCATGATCACAAAAGAACAATGGAACGAGATCCTGGATATTCTCGCCGTTAAGAAGTTCTCATGGACTTCGGAATCCGGTGAACTTTTCAGGTTCAGCCATCCTGCGACAACCGATGTAGGCCTGGTTTATCGCTGCCATGCAAACAGCTTTGTCAGCTTCTCCGTCAATGAAAACAGTGATTCCATAAGAATTGGCGAAACGCATTATCAGGTTATCAAGTTTGGTCGGAACGAGCAAAACAAGTTCTTTGTTTATCTTCAGAAGATTAGCGGCAGGCACGCAGGTAAGAGCAGTGTCCTGACAGAAATCGCAAGCATCGATCAAGATACGATAAGGCGAAACTAAGCCTTTTCAAGAACAGCCTTCAAATTCGCCAAGCCCTCGGCCAGGCTCCTTGTCAACATTTTGCTGATCATACCTTTCATCAGGTTACCAGGGAATTTCATTCGACTGTGGAAACTCCACCTGACTCTTGTCTGTTGCGCGTCAACCGGCCAAAAATTTAATTCCGCAGAAGCTTGATCCTGCCTGGGTTTAAAGAATCTCAATTCGTATTCAATACTTTTCTGGTTGACGATGTGCTTAATCTCTTCCTCGCCCATACCGACGTTTTTCTTTTTCTGACTATCCCATGAAAATAGAAAACCGGGTTGGCCATCTGTACCTTTGTATTCCTTTTTCATGTCGGGATCCATCTTTGCCCAGACACTAAAATTTTCATGGTTCCGGAGCAGCTTTACATACTCGAAGACTGCTGCTATCGGCTTTTTTATGGTAGTTTCCTGGCCGATGTTCATTTCTTTGTTACCCATTGCAGCAATAAGAAGGACGATAATAATAACTGTGGCGATAATGATCAAAGCAATCATAACGGTTAGTTTTAGTTTTATTGAATAGTTGTCGCTATAAGCGATTTTACCTGCAAAAGTACAATCACTCTAAAATTCCGGGCTATTATCCCCATCGCTATGGATTACAAAGGAATCGCCGTCACCCGCACAGTTTCCTTTTGTGCTACACGTTAAACTGACGAAGGTGGTGGTCGATATGTTTGTGAGCCAGTCTGCCGGATTCTTCCCTTGTCATATTTCCAAAAAATGAATGCGGGTAGGTCACATGATGAGACCGGGCATGCTCTTCAATCAGATCGATCCACAATCTTTGCTCAACGGTGATATCACCATCCCCTTGAATTTTGAACCCCGGAACCGTTGGAACATTGCGTTTCATAGGTTTGTCCTTCAGTATATCCTTTAAAGCCACTTTTCCGAAGATCCTCCCCAAGAACGTCCTCTTAAACTGCCTTTTACTCAGAACCATTTCCTCCCACAAAGAACAATGTTTGATCATTTGATACACATTCATTTTTCCCCATTTTGGTTGGCTTTGCTGGTCAAGTTTCATGATCCTCGCTAGCAGATCTTGTCTCGATTGGTCTTCAAATATGGTCTTCATGCGATCAAATTAATGTGTAGATTTTAGTTTATTCATTCTTCTTCGACAAATGATACCAGGTTCGAGTTAGGATTGTTCATCGTTTCCATAAATAATATGGCGTCGGCTGATGTCTGAATACGATAATATGAGGCAATAAATCTGCGCTCTCTTTCACTGAGAGCGGGAAAAGGGTCCATCGTTACGTGCTCAAATTGATGAGAAATCAGGAATTCCAGGAAATACCCCTTGAACCCTTTCCTTGCCGGCTCTGGGTGGCGATGCACTTCCATTTCAAACGATTGATCAGGGTTTGAAGATAGGGATTTTGAGTGCATTTGTCACAAAACAGAGGCTGAGAAAGACGCAGTTTTTCAAGAGGGCCGCTATTTCATCTTGAGACCACCTAAAATCCCCTTAATCGCGCTTGAGACGGATATTTTTCAAGCAGGATTCCATGCTGGAAATGGTTGGAAGGTATCGTAATAGTCCAGGCAGCCGATGATCCATAATATGCCTTGATGAATTCTCTTTGAATGCATCTGGGACTTCATCCCGCTCGAAAGGGACAGGCAGGTCTTTGTCCCACCCCAGCAATAAGTTCTTTTTGGGAACTTTTTTACATTGGAGCAAAGAAAAAAAATAATCCGTCTCGCCCTGGTCGAGATCGATATGCTTTAAAATGTTTTGAAGAATGGAATCCGTTGTCATCGTTCGGTAGCCCGAATAAAACCAATGAAAGAAAATTATTCTTGTGGAATCGTGCTGGAATGCCACGGACGCGCTGGGCATCTGGCACGGAACGAATCGATGGCAAGAATCCTTGGCTGGAAGGGAGTTTTTTCGCAATTAATAAAAAAAGAGCCCCATTACCGGGGCTCAAAGTGTTTTGGAACGTACTGTAAACAATTTAATCGCTCATCAAATTGCTGTTCGAGTTTTCGAAGGCTTCCGTTAGATAACGGATACGAATTTTTTCTTGTCAGTCTTGGTGATTAAACCGGTCGCGTGGTTTTTCTGGACTTGGATTTGGTTTTAAACGGATACTGTGATTGGTTTTGGATATTGGGGCGACCCTTTTTAATCATCAGCTTGACAATACAAACATACTCGGTGATCAAGCGCAAAAAAAGAGAGGATCTGCCCAATTTATTGGCAGCGGTAATTACACCGGATCACGTAGATCTACGAAAAAAGAATGCACCAACTTTAGAAGATGGTGCAGGCCTTCTTATCGTGTTCAAAGTACTTAGATTCGCAGTTTTATCAATCCCGTTCGTAATCCAAGTGTATATAGAAGAAATATTTATGAATTCTACTGAAACCAAAAATCGAGCCATTTCCAAATATTGGAAAAATGAAATCCAGGCCGAAGTTGATAACTGTGGGTCACCAGGCGCCAGGCAAAGACTGCTAAAATTTGTCAATTTTGGTCTTGTCTTCGGCCGCTCCTTTTTCTTAAAAAATCGGGGCAAGATTGCCAGAAATCACGAACCTGGATGACATAGCGCTCGACGAGGGAATTCCAAAAAAATGAACAGGCGCGATTAGTTTTTCTTATTTTTGCTAAACCCTTTTACAAGGTTCCTGCACCTTTTGAGATTTATGGTTCTTGATTAAAATCTAATGCGTCACCATGATTTTTTACTACTCGGGTAAAAACCTGCCTCCCATTAATGAAATTGAAGAGGCGAGAAGGGCGTGCATACGTCGTCTGGGATCTTTGCGAGATGAATTCGAAGAAAAGGGCGGAAGCGTCGAGATCAATTTTGATGAACCCAGGACAAGCGCAAAATTTTATAATTTCAAATTTCCTGGAGGCGAATCTGGCAATTTTATGGTTCGATGGAAAGAATCGATTGCTGTTCGTTAGTTCTTTAAATTGACATTTCCCAAGGAGCAATGCGGAGAAATGCTGTGCCTTTCGGTAGTGGTTTTTTTGGAGGGACTTTCCGGTCCAGCATTGTGCAAAGGAAGTAGCCAAAGCCAATGAGCAACAAGATCAAAAACCAGATCTGGAAAAGCCTGCGCATGAATGAATTTGACCAGCAAGTTACAAACTGAAATAGACTCGATTCTGATTTCTTCTTAATCTCGTCTTAGACTCCTGACGGGATTTAACAACGTGACCCGAAGCGCGTGGAATCCAACAGTACCAAGAACAATGACTATCGTCAAAATCGCCGTCAAAAAGAATATGTAACTTTCAACGTGAACGCGAAAAGCAAAATCCTCCAGCCAGTGATTTCCGGCCCACCATGCAAAAGGAACCGCAATCAGTATCGAAAGTGTCACCAGCTCAAGAAAGTTCCTGGCAATTAGCACGGTGATAGTTCCCGTCCCTGCACCGAGTACTCTGCGAATTCCTATCTCCTTCGTTCTCTGGAGTGTTATTAGTGCCGCCAGGCCGAACAAGCCGAGGCATGCCAGAATGATCGCTATTCCTGCAGCTACAGAAAAAAGTATGGTAGAGCGTTGCTCGGAAATATATAGCTGATCATAACTCTCATCCAGGAATTTGAAGCTGAAGGGCCGGTCAGCGATATGGTCCTTCCAAGTCGCTCCCAAACGGGATAGCGTTCCCTGAATATCGCCACCACTGATTCGAACCAGAAACCGCCTTGAAAAATCCCTGCCCAGGAATATTAACAGAGGCCCGATTTGTTCGTGAAGGCTTGTAAAATTGAAGTCCTTGACCACACCTACAACGGGGCCGGGCGGGTTACCATCGCCTTTTGATACGATCTTGTTCAGCGCCTGTTCGGCGGTCCAGCCCAGCTTTTTTGCCAGGGTCTCGTTGAGAATAAAAAATGACCTATATTTTGCAGTCTTGTTAGCCGTATCCATGCTGGCTAAATCTGTGGCCTGAAAATCTCGTCCGGCGGCCATTTTCATATTCATTGTCTTGATAAAATCAAGGTCAGTCGGCAACGCATGTATTGACACTTCATGCCTGCCTTTTTCATCGTTGGACACCACTCCGTCGCCCCATAAGACGTAATCAGGAGCATCGTAAGCGGCAGTTACGCATTCGACCCCTCTAACATGAAGCAACGCATCTTTGATGGATTGAAATTTTTCAAGCATATGACCGCCAATCGGAAGATCAAGTACGTGCTCTTTTTCATACCCCAGATCTTTGTTGTGTAGAAAGCGCGTCTGCTGAATAATTATGATTGTGTAGATGATAAGAAAAACTGAAATGCCAAACTGCATCACAATAAGTCCTTTTCTCAGCAGGTTACTTCCGTCGGTAAAACGGAATCCCTTTTTCAAAACATTCATGATTTCCATTCCTGAAAGAACCAATGCAGGATAGATCCCCGCGAAAAAGCTCACAACGATTGAAAAAATGGTCAGTGCCAAAACAGGCTTTAAGCTGAATAAAACCGAAATCGAAAATTGCCTGCCGGTGATAAAGTCAAATGACGGTATGAGCATCAGCGCTAAAATATAGGCCACGCAGGCCGCCGCAAAAGTTACAATAGCAGATTCTCCGATAAACTGGAAGAAAACCTGTTTTCTGGAAGCGCCCATGACTTTCCGCATTCCAATCTCCCCTCCTCTCCCGAAAGAAAGCGCTGTCGCCAGGTTGGTATAGTTCGCACAGGCAATGACTAGGATCGTCAATGCAATCAGACCAAATATGTATATATAGGAAATACTTCCGTTTGGCTCAAATCCACCCAATTGCGAGTAAAGGTGTACGCGAGTCAACGGTTCAAGGTGATAAGTGAGGTAATCACCCCCCTCAATATGGGCTGAACTTTTGGGCTCGGAAGTTTTCATGTAGGCTGAGATCTGCTCCCGCAAGGGCATAATGTCTCTCTCATTTTTGAGAAGGAGGTAAGTAATCCAGTTCGCATTCCAGTAATTTTCTTCCTGAACGAAACTCCCGAGATTGAGGAACTGTGTGGCAAAATCGAATTTGATCTGGGAATTCTGAGGAGCATCTTCGCATATTGCCGAGACAGTCAGGACCAGGTTGCCAAATTTCAGGCTCTTGTTGATCGGGTCTTCCATGCCAAAATACTTTTTTGCCATCGATTGGGTCAAAACGGCCTTACCAGGCGCGTCAAGAGCTGAAGCCGCATTTCCCGCGACGATATGAAAGGAGAACATCTGGAAAAAAGCGGGATCGGCGTATAAGACTCGTGGTTCGTCGAAAACCTTATCGCCTGCTCTTATGATAGCTTCCCTGATGTAAGTCCTCGCATACGCTTGGACCGATGGGAATGTCCTTTTGAATTGGGGTCCAACCTTGGTTCCCGTTTCTTCCGTAGTGCTTACAGTGCCTGCATGCATGTATTCCATCGTCACCCGAACGATCCGGTTAGCGTTGGCGTTGAACTTGTCATAACTCAATTCCTGGTCTATATATACTCCGATTAGCAGGCAGGCAGTAAGTCCGATCGCTAATCCAAACACATTGATTGCAGAATAGAATCTGTTTTTCCAGAGATTTCTCCAGGCAGTTTTTAGATAATTCCTGAACATATGGTTTGATTTGACAGTTGGAAAAAAAGCGGAATAGAAGAGTTTGACGAAGACAGAACCAGCAAAGTTACAGTCAGGACCAACCTTCGGCCAATATATTGTCGCCAAATCTTTAGACTTGTTGCATGGGGACATGCCCTGATAGTGAGGGAACGAAGTACCAGACCTAAAATTGGGACCGGTCAAAAAAAACGGCAGTTTAGTGTTTACTGCCGTTCCAAACCTCATTCTATGGGCGAGGCTCTATTCCCGTTGCTTTCTTGATGTGGCCTTTTTGACAGACTCGTTGGGCACATGGCCGGCTTTGGAAAAATGGCCTTTTTCCGCATGCGCATAAATTCCCGCGCCGTCTTCTATAATTGAGTCATTGACGCGGCTATTGAATTTTTGCAACTGGGCCGCCTGGATATTTGGGCCTGCAGAGTCCCGTTTGCCGGGTTGTTTCATGTGGTCGTTTAAGCAAACAACACAGCAAAGATGATTCCTTTTTGGACCAAAGCGGGTTGTCGCGCCTTTCATTGCACCGCTGAGGAAAATCTTGGACAAAAGCAATACTAATCGGTTAACGTGGTAACCAAAATTCTACCCAGCCTGCTGTCGCCTTACGGTTTGGAAATTTCGGACCAGTGGGCATTATGCAGTTTCCAGCCTCCGCCGCTTTGGTGAGCAAGCGCTGTAAAATAACCGCCAGTTTGTTTTGTTTTACCGGACGTATCGGTGATTTTCTCCTGGAACGCAGCCGACACGTCAGCAAAGTTCCCGCTTATGGGATCGATCTGCACATCGTTCCAGTTTAAGCTCATGCTCCTTATATTCTTAACCAGAACATTGGAAATGAAACTCTTTGCAGTATCATAGTTAGGGAAAACAAGAATGCCGTCGGACACCATATAAAAAGAGGCGGAATTCTCGAAGAATCGCAGCCAGCCGACTGGCCCTTCACGTGAAATTACCCTGGAGATGGTGTCCATCATCGCCCTAACACTATCTCGCACGTGGACATCCTGGTCGTTGGATGTATTGGAAATTGGTGTCGTCGTACAAGCGATCCCGCCAATTAATATCAAAATAATTAAACATGCCCTCATATCATGTAAGTTATGAATTTGCGCAAGATTTTCGACTTTCGAGCAATTGATTCTCAAGGTGAAGGAATTTATCTCAAGCTTCAAATACCTTTGTAAAAAAACCAATGAGAAAAACCTGGCTCCTGGTCACCGCCATTTTTGGCAGCCAGCTTTCTTTTGCGCAGAACCTTTACGAGATGCCACAAGGCGTGTCATCGAGAGTAGGCAGCTTTGAAAATCCAAATGGAATTGCGGGCTCTGCTGGAAAAACAAACCATGGTGCAAAAGGGAACGCTTTTGAATCGCTCAAAGCAGGCGAATCAAAGATTCTGCTTGAATCCACCCGGCCTGGAATTATAAACCGGATTTGGTGCACCGTCAGTGACCGTTCACCCGATATGCTTCGGTCAATGCATCTGCGAATCTATTGGGATGGTGACCAGGAACCGGCAGTTGACGTGCCATTCGGCGATTTCTTTTGTGCGGGAGGGGACGGAGGGCCTATCGCCTTCCAATCAGCTCTTTTTGCGAACCCGGAAGGGAGAAGTTTTATCAGCTATATACAAATGCCATTTGCCGAAAGCGCAAAAGTTATCCTAACCAACGAAAGTAATCGGGATCAACCTCTGGTGTTTTATGATATTGACTTTACGACGACGGACATTGTTCCTGCCGACGCGCTGTACTTTCATGCGACATGGACTCACCTGCCAAAAACTGAACCGGGGCACGACTTCGCGATTCTCGAAGTGGCGAAAGGGAAGGGAAGGTTTCTTGGAACGTATATCTGTGTTAAGGCCGATTCAGCATATGGCCATACCTGGTGGGGCGAAGGAGAAGTAAAAGTCTGGCTTGACGGCGATAGTATCTTTCCTACCATATGCGGCACCGGATCAGAAGATTATGCTGGCACTGGTTGGGGAATGGGAAGATTTATTACTCAATATTCAGGTTGCACGGTAGCGGATGACGCAAAAAGATTTTACGCTTTCTATCGGCTTCATATACCTGACCCGATTTTTTTTAACTCTTCGTGCAAGGTTGTGATCCAGGAAATTGGCGGTGGAGATCTCCAGACTGTCAGATCACTTCAGGCACGTCGAGTGCCATTAAAACCTATATCTATCTCGGGGAAGGCTTTTCTGCGATTGGTTGATTACCCTGTGAACCTGGCTGATCCCCAATTTCCCGATGGATGGGTCAATTTTTATCGCTCGGATGACTACGCGGCTGTCGCCTACTTTTATCTCAGTAGACCGGGAAAGTAAAACCCGACTAAAAAGTGAACAACAGGGTTAAAGTAATTTCCAATATTTCATCCATCAGTCGAGGATTTCCTCCGAGGCCGTGCCACTATCATACGGCGGCAACACATGCTTATTAACAGATTCGATCCTGATAAGCATCGCGTGCTTGATCTTGTAATTATCATCCTATTGCTTCAATTTGGATTCTAACCCAATAGCGATCACTTCAGACAAGATTAACGATTTCACCATGTCTTTGGTTATTGATTTGTATTTTCTGAAATGGGCAGTTTGGATGTGGGACCTATAGGCGTCCGTGCTGGCATAAATTTCAAAGATCGTTACATGCGTTCGATTTTCTTTTTCCGCCAGTGCATATAATGTAAGAACACCAGGTTCAACCCGGACAGCTGTTTCGATTTCCTCTTTGAGCGCAGCATTATATTGGGTGAGAAGCGCAGAATCGATCACTAATCGCGCAATGCGGATAATGTGATTTGGTTCCTGGGCAAGCGCATTTACCCAAAATAGCGTGGCGGCCATAAAGATTATCAGAATTTTCATGATATGATATTTTTAATGGAAAGGCCAAATTTATTGATAATGCAGGATTGAATTAAGAAGCGAATTCATCTCAATTTATTTTTACCGTTACTCACCGCTCCTCACATTCTTTACTCTTCTTTTGACTAAACTTTATCTTTGTTTTTTAAGAATTTTCATAGTTTCCCAATTCTTGTTGGCCATGAGGGTGAACCAATTCAAAATTGCCCCGAGAAGCCTGTTAAAAAATAGTTCAACGAATCTCATCAACATTTTTGGCGTGGCAATTGGCATGACTGCAGCTGTTTTCATTTTGATGATCCGGAATGAATTCAGCTTCGACCGATATCAACTCCTGGCGAATAAGCGGCTTGAAAATCTAACTTACCGCATCCACATCGGATCGTGTATTTTTATTGTCGCGTCTTGCGATGCTTTGGCAATTGCCCGGGCCTCCGTAGGGTTCCAGGCGATCAAAGCAGCTTTAGCGAATCCTGTTCGAAGCCGAAGAATTGAATAAAGCCGCACAGCGCTTAATTTTGTAATAGTTAGATTTTGTAGAATTGTCTAATAAAACTTCAATCTCATGAACACAGCGATCGGAATCAATGCGCCACATCGTGCGCAAGTAGCAGAAAAATTATCAATTCTTCTTGCTGACGAGTTTGTTTTGTACGTCAAGACACTCAATGCCCACTGGAACGTCGAAGGACCTGATTTTCACAGCAAGCATCTTTTTTTTGAAAGTCAATATAAGGAGCTTAGCGAGATTATTGACGAGGTAGCCGAACGCATTCGCTCACTCGGCCATTATGCACCTGGAACCCTGGCGGACTACCTCAAACTAACTCATTTCACAGAAAAATCGAACGAAGAAAACAACAGCCTCGGTTTCATCCATTCATTGTTGGGTGACCATGATGAATTGATAATTCGTATGCGCGCAACCGTTGATGAATTTCAGGAGAAATACAAGGATTCCGGTTCCGCTGACTTTGTGACGGGAATCATGGAAACCCACGAAAAGATGGCCTGGATGCTCCGGGCACATCTTTAATTTGTACTGATTTCCTGGACTCACGAAGATATGGTTTGTTCCTTCACAAAGCTATGGCGGTGAGAGAGAACCAGCTCGCGTTGTGATATTCTTCCCGTGAGGAGATACAAAACCTGACCAGTATCAAAACCGAACATTGCATTGTTCATTCGCGTACGAACTTACGGCGCGCAGGCTGGATGAATAAGGAAACGAGGGTTTCAAAACAGGTAAATCGGGAATGATGCAGGATCCGACCCTTAAGCAATACCTGCCGGAAATCCAAGATGCCTAACGGATTAGTAAATGGGAATACGTGGTTCGCGCCCGAAGCCAGGTTTTTAACCAGGACGTACTCTATGAGGACAATAATTCTTTTGGCGTCTTTTCATTCCCGCTCACCCAAGGAACTCGAAAGACAGTATTGGCGGATATCAATTCTGTTGTAATAACTGACGAGTCGGCGGAAAAATATTTGGAACAACGAATGCTGTCGGGAAAATCGTCGAGATTCAGAATCCGGTAAGAAGCCTGCGGACGGAATAGGAAATCTGATTGGACTCAGGTCCTGAAGATATATTGATTCATAAAGTCATTGCGGAATTTGCCTGTCGGGTCTTCTGCTGTAACCATCTTTTTGAAATCCTCCATTTTTTCATACCGGGATGCGAGGACTTGCGGCGACAGGGTAAACAATTTACCCCAGTGCGGCCTTGGGTGGAATGGCGCAAGCTCTTTTTCGATTATTGGCAATATCTCGCGAACCTTGTCCCATTCAGGCTTCCATGTAAAATGGATGGTTATTGAATCACGGTTAAAACAGGGACTAAGCCAGAGATGATCTGCCGCGATGCTGCGAATTTCAGTGATCTGCAATAGAGGGCTGATTTTGCTTCCCATGCGCTGCATGGCCAAAATAGCTTCCACGGCATGGCGGTGGGGTACGAAATATTCTGACTGCAGTTCTTTTCCGCTGCTCGGAGTAAAACCCATCTTGAAATGAGGCAGGCGCTCATACCACGGTCCTGGCACGCCCATTTGCGGGGTGCAGTTTTCCGCGGAAAGACTCGCAATGGGATGCATGTTTTTTGCTGCTGCCGACGCGCCGAAGAATTCCGGTTGCTTGCTGTAGTCTGGATGTTCGTCAAGGCGCGACTTGATCCAGACTTCATTAATTTCAGGCCCATTCCAGTCTGTGAAAAGACTTACGCTGTAACCGGCCGCCATAATTTTATCAAAGTCATCGCCAAGTCTGGATATCGCCAGGTTTTCAAAGACAAACTGCCTCATGTCGAAGCGAGGAATAACTTTGAGTTCCACATTGCTAATCCACCCCAATGCCCCCAGCCCCACAACAGATGCAAGAAACCCTTCGCCGTCTTTTTCCCTCGAAATATGTCGAATGCTGCCGTCCGCACGTATTAATTCCAGCGCTTCTACTGCTGTTGAAAGATTACCATTATGTATCCCAGAGCCGTGCGTCCCGGTTGAAATTGAACCGGCAATGGAAATATGCGGTAGCGAAGCGAGATTGTGCAGGGCGTAGCCTTTCTGATCTAATATGGGACTCAATTCGCCGTATTTTATGCCGCCTTCCACGATAACCCTCCTATTTTTTACGTCCAGGGAAATAAACCGGTTCATCGTGGAAGAGCAAACCAGGTTAGCGCTGCTGTCTGCGACCCGGTTGAAACAGTGTCTGGTTCCCAATGCACGAAGAGATCTTTTGTTTTTTATAAGCCGGGAGGCATCTGCTGTCGATTTAGGATAATATACATTCGATGTGCTGAATTCAAAATTTCCAGCCCAGTTCTTAAGCCGGTCATCTTGAATAAATCGCATTGCCTGTGAAAATAAGGGAGTAGTTAAAATTCCGGTCGACAGGCAAAGAAATCTTTTTCTTTCCATAATGAATTGGTTGCATATTCATGAGGTCCCAACGAATGTGTCGTGAAAGCTGTCTTATATTGGCAAAAAACACCTATTCGTTCCAAAATTGAGCAAATAGTTCAGGGCAGATTTGACGCATAGAATCGGGATTTCCCTCCTCCCAGGTCAATTCCATCTCAACCGAAGCGCCACCTGTCTGGTCATTGCCATCATCAATAAATTCTTCCAGTTCTTTCCCTGTTCTATACTTAAAGGCTTTATCGGCGACATACCAGAAACCTTCAAAATCGTAGCCCTCCAACTCTTCATCAATCTCCGAGACTAGGGTGTCTGGATTTCCCTTTGCCCGGTAGTACACCTCCTTACCTCTAGAAATTACCCAGTTCCTGAAAAATTCGAAGCCATCATCCGAGCATCCGTCATTCATGATATAACCGGCACACCACATCGCAGGAGTGTAACATTCATTCAGCAACTTATCTGTTCGGAGTCGGAAACCAATGATTTCCTTCGGAGTCAGTTTCTGAATACGATGAATCAGATAACGCTCCTGGTCGTTGGGATTGTCCGTTTTTTGTAAGCTTTCCGCGATAATGCTCCAGTAGAAATCTTCGTCCAGCAGTTCCGATGTCTTGCCAAGCGTATTCCTGCGCCCCATGTTGCCAAATACTTTACCTAAAAGTCCCATGTGTATTGACTCGCATAAATATAGTGAACTTGGCTACAATCAGGAAATTGTACCCTGGCTTAATTACCGCGTTACATGCCAGAAACTGCTTTGCTTCCAGGTTTCTTTTTGTCCAATTCACGATGCCTATCCAAGCCTTTGCCAAAGATTCCTGTCATTCTTTTGCGTGGCGAATTCGATCTCCTCCGATATTGCTTCCAGGATCTGTTTCAGACGGCGAAGTTGATTTACCTGATTCATCTTCATCAGCCGGGTCTTAAAAATCGCTGTTATTTCGGCAAAACCTGCCAACTTTCCACGGGTGCGAACTGTCATCAGAGTCATCTTTAGATTGACGATATCCCATGAATAGGTCGTTTCCATAGTTGGTCGTAATTGGTTAGTACGCATGACCAGTTTCTCTCCTGGCGCATACTCCAGGATTTCATAAATGTTGGAGATTCTTCTTCCGAGAAAGCGCGAGTTAAAAGAAACCCTGGTTCCTGCTTTGAGCGGCCCTTCTCTGTCACGGTCCACCGATCGGACATGTCTCTGCCATAAGTTCGCGTTTTCAGGATCAGCTGACCATTCTGCCACTATTTTCCTTGGCCGCTCAATTAGAATTTCTGAAACAACATCGACGGGTTTCATAGCAATTTTTTTTTAAGTAGATTAGCTATTTCCGCTGTCCAAATATTAGCCATTTTTGAGAGACGCCCTGCATGCAGTGGTTTGAATTGCGAAATATGCTGACCAGAGCGTGAAAAAAGCGGATCGAATCGTGGCAGAAGTGATTACCCCAGAGGTTCTCCGGTAAAGGTCATCTGTCAGACTGTAACGGCCCAGGAATCAACTTAACCAAAAATTAGCATTTTGAAATTCGGAACCAAATGCCTGTCGCAATAGATTTGTTGAATTTTATTTGGTTCTATCCAGCTACTTAAAAATTGTCTCACAACAAATTACAACTAACATGAAGTTTCTCACTTGCATTCTCGTCGCTGCCAGCTTGTCCACCTTTGCAGCCCCATCTAAGCCGATAGCCAAAAAAGATGGCGGTCGCAAACGAATTTTTATCTCGCAGTACGAAAATGTCCTTGGAACTTCCATGGAGCTGAAAGTGTCTGCCGAAACGAAGGTTGAGGCGGCCAAGGCAGAGCGAACCGCATTGATGGAGATTGGTCGACTGTCGAAAATCTTTAGCGGTTATGATCCCGACAGTGAATTTAACCACTGGCTCAAGACAAAAAATCAACCAGTCCCGGTATCCGAAGACCTTTTTGAAGTCCTTCGTCTGTTTGATATCTGGCGACTGCGCTCAGGAGGTGCCCTTGATGCTTCTGCAGAAATAATAACCCGACTTTGGAAGCAGGCTGCAGCAGCGCATGCAATTCCAAGCCGCGACGAATTGGACAGAGCTGTGGAGGAGGTAAAGGAACCGCACTGGACGCTCGATGAAAAAACGCGTACTGCCATTCATCTTGGCGACGCACCTTTGATGCTCAATTCCTTTGTAAAAAGCTATATTATCCAAAATGCGGCACAAGCTGTACTTCGCAATGTGCATATTGGGTCGGTTGTGGTAAATATTGGAGGGGATCTCGTGATCCGTGGTGATCGCGCCGAAAATGTGGTAGTCCGTGATCCTAAGGCAGATGCGGAGAATGATCCTCCAATCGCTGATCTTGAGCTGAAAGACAGGGCTGTGGCAACCAGCGGCAGCTACCGCCGGGGCGAATTGATCAATGGCAGCTGGTATTCCCATATCGTCGATCCCCGTACAGGCATTCCCGCAGGTGAGGTGATAAGCGCTACCGTGGTTGCACCCAGCGCGACAGACGCCGGAGCACTGGCGACTGTATTTAACGTCCTTGATCCTTCGGAAAGCGAAAAGCTTGCAGCTGAAATGCCCGGTGTAGAATACCTGATTATTACCCGCGAAGGCCGACACATCGAAAGCCGCGGCTGGCCAGGACGTTCTGAAAATAAGCCTGGCGCGCAGCCAGTCATCCCTGTGGGTAAAGGAAATGAAACCTGGCCCGACGATTTTGAACTAATGGTCAATCTCGAAATTAACCTGCAAAAACAGGGAAATGTCAAGCGTCCCTATGTTGCGATCTGGGTCGAAGATGAAAATCATGCCCCGGTCAGGACGATTACAGTATGGCATGGCAGCGATAGATACATGCCGGAACTCAAATCATGGTATCTGAAATACAGGGACCGATATCATTCTGATAGTCATTTCAACAGTTCGGTAACCAGCGCAACCCGCTCGGCAGGCAAATACACCGTCAAATGGGACGGAAAGGACGATGAGGGTAACCTGGTCAAACCCGGAAAATATATAATAAAGATTGAGGCTTCAAGGGAACATGGCACTTATCAGCTAATGAGGCAGGAAATAATGTGCGACGAAATCCCAAAAACATTCAATCTTGACGGAAATGTGGAAATTGCTTCTGCATCTATAGACTATCGCAAAAAAACCAGCAATTAACCAGGTGGATTTCAAACAGGCATTTACCGGCCATACCGTAAGACGGGTCGCCTGGAAAAGAAGAATGGCGATGCTTGCGCGTTGGCTGCATATCTACCTTTCCATGGCAAGTTTTGCGATCATCTTTTTCTTTGCAATAACGGGCCTCACGCTAAATCATGCCGATCGTTTTACCAACCAGATGCGCAGTGTTGATGAAAAAGGCCGCCTCGACACATCGTGGGTAAGGTCGCCTGATACTTCGCATATTAACAAGCTGGCAATCGTCGAATACATAAGGCAGAATTACCATATAACTGCCGCGGTGAGCGATTTCAGAATTGATGAAGTGCAGGTAACCGTCTCATTTAAGGGCCCTGGATATGCGGCAGACGCTTTTGTGAACCGCCAAAATGGCGAATACGAGCTAACGATTACAAATGCAGGTTTTGTCGCGATCATCAACGATCTGCACAAAGGGCGGGACACTGGAAAATCATGGTCTTGGTTTATTGACATTTCAGCGGTCCTTCTTGCACTGGTATCTCTTACCGGCCTGCTTTTGCTTTTCTTTATCAAAAGAAAACGGGCAAGCGGTTTAATTGTGGCTGCTTGCGGGCTGTTGCTTGGATGGCTCGTTTATTCGATTTGGATCAAATAATCGAACAAGAACCTCATTCCTCATAAAGTCGTTGCCACTCATTTAAATTTAAGATTGAGCGAAATGATATCGGAGTTAAGGGCTGTTGTCTGAGTGTAATGGCCATAGCGGACCTCAATGGCAGCAAGGCTTTTCATCAAAATGCCTTTGGGAGGTGCCAAGCGAAGTCCCGCGCCATAAAACTGGCTGGTAAAGGCCGCTAGCGCATAGTTGCTTGTGTAATATTTATCATCCGGCGAGTGCTGCGCGTATGGCGCAAAATAATCAACTGCCGACTGAATATAATAGCGGTAAAACGGGGATATTGAAAAGAATGGCGTGACCTTGATCGGCACTTCTAATTCCGCCGTATGCGACCTTAGGCCCCAATTGTCAATATAAAATCGGTAGTAAGTTCTTAGAATTATCCGGTCGCCCAGAAAATAATTCAGGCGAAGCCCTATTGGAATTTTAAATCTCTGGCCAGGCAGATTTTCGATAGTATCCTTACCGGTATTAAAAAATACGCGGTGGAACGGGAGCCCCAAATAGCCACTTTGATATACCAGGTCAAGTGCTATGCTGGCATCGGTTCTCGAATTGATGATTTGCGCAAAGGAGAAAGATGCAGTATATGTATCTCTTGCGCGGGAAGGCGTATGAACCGGCGTTCCTTTATCCAACAGTTGGCCGGTGCCGTAGCTCAGGGCCTCCGTCCTGCCGCTGGCCGTCGTAACATAAACAATGCTGTCTCCGCCGGCGTTAACATTTTTGATTGAGTCCACTGGCACAAATTCTGATGGAATGATCATTTTTATCCTGTCAAAATAGCTTGTCAGCTTAGTAGTGAACTCGCCATTATTTTTTGTTTTCTTTGACCAGGAAGTGTTCAACCCAATGGAATGATAGTATTTGTGTTCAGCCGAATAGTAAGCTCCAATTCCGAATTCTGTTCCCTTTTGCTCATTTTCGATAGACCAGTCGATTGTTGGATAGATTCTGGTACCGTTTCTTTTGGCGTGTCCGTTAGAATCGACAAAAGCCTGTGATGCGGCGGTATGATAGTCAATTCCAAGGCCGCCTGTGAGAGAGTTTTTTCTCCCTTTTCCATCCCAGCTAATAAATCTAATGTCAAATCCGTTAGCAAGATCCGTCACGTTGCCAATGCCTTTGGCATCGGGCCTTCCACCCATCACTGCGGATTTGTCCGCCGTCTGATCATAGTAACTTGAGACGATATTAACTTCATCGAGCTTAAGTTTTCTCCCTTTATAGATGGAAGAATCCGTTGGTGTCGACTGAGAAAATGCCTGAACCATCAACAGGTACATTCCGATTACCGTGAGACAGATTTTCTTCATGTATTGCAGGCTCTTGGTGAGCGTTCGTTTTTATCGATTTTAATTTCAGTTGCAGCCGCAGCCTCCCCCGGTCTTCCCGCCATTTGCGCCCGAAGATCCTTCTCTGTATGTTTGCGCATTCAATTCGTTTTTTTCCACCTTTCGATTTGCAAGAATCATTTCAGAATCATTGAGGCGGCTTTTCTGGTACTCCTTGACATGAGCACATGACACCAAGACCAGGCCCGCGACGGGAATGGCGCAAAATCGCATAAGCAATTGTCTTTTCATCATTATTGTTTTAGCTGAGCCTGATATTTTTTGATGTATATACGCTATTGTTTTCATCAACAAGAATTGCCTCAATGTCATAGATCTGGTTGACCATATCCAACCCCGCATTAATGCCCATTATCATGATGGGGGTTGCCATGGCATCAGCAATTTCCGCAAATCGCGTAATGACCGTCACGCTTTTGATACCAGTTACGGGAAAGCCTGTCCTTGGATTGATGGTGTGCGAATATTTTTTACCATCGATCACAATATACTTTTCGTAATTGCCCGAAGTAGCGACAGCCATATCTGAAACATTCATATAAGAAAA
The DNA here is from genome assembly GCA_021324175.1 of Chitinophagia bacterium. Classification (GTDB taxonomy): domain Bacteria; phylum Bacteroidota; class Bacteroidia; order Chitinophagales; family Chitinophagaceae; genus Puia. The sequence goes on along the minus strand of JAJPJP010000113.1, from coordinate 24,364 downwards.
GATCTGACCGGCCGCATTGGGATTGGCGATGCCGATTGTCCAGGGTTTTCCGTCAGGTTGGCTCCCCCAGGTAATCAGATCGCCGGAAGCGTTAACAATTCCGCTTGCGACACCCATTCCTTGCATAACCAGTTTCGCCCGGTCCGCCGCATATCCCTTACCAATTCCGCCAAATCCGATTCGCATACCTTTTTCCTTAAGGAAAACGGTGCAGCCATCATGATCCAGGATAATATTCTTGTAGTTGATTAGCCGAACCATTTTCTTCGCCGTGTCGCTGTCGGGAAGCGAATTCATGGTGGTATCGAAATTCCACAGCCGCTTGTCTATCGAACCATAGCTGATGTCAAATGAACCCTGGGTTACATTCGAGATTCTTAACGACCGGTGAATGAGTTCGAACGTCTCCCTGCTTACGCGAACCGGTGAAATCCCGGCATTTTTGTTAACCAGGTTGGTCTCGCTTTCTTCACTAAATGTAGTCAGCAGGGCTTCGATACGCCGGATTTCATCCACGCCAGCATCAATTGCGCGGTTCGCGAACGACTCCTCATCTGCCACGACCGTAATTTGGAAACGGTTACCCATGAGTTTCAAGGAACGGTCAAATACCGCCTTGCCCTTAGAACGTCTATTTATCAGTGTTGATTCCATCTTCAATTTCTGTGATAAAATGATCAATTGTTCCTTCAGGGAATCCTTCCCACTGTTTAATGACGCGACCGTCACTGTCAAGCAAGAGCGTCAATGGAAATTTGCCCTTTGAATTATACTGATCAGCCATAGCATCGTTCAATTCCTGCTGTTTTTGCGGAAGCCGGTTCTTTTTCATTCTGGGGAAATCTGCGTTGACCAGCACAAGCGACGAATCGGCGAGTTTCTTAAAGCTCTCGCTATCAAAAACCTCCTGCCTGAGCCGGATGCAGGGGCCACACCAATCCGACCCCGAAAAATTCAAAAGAATGTGTCTGTGCTCCTTTTTTGCGATTTGTTCAGCTTCTTTTAGGTCGTTATGCCAGCTCGTTGCGGAGAAAAATACAAAGAAAAAAATAATATATGCCCGAAATGGCGACTTCATGTATTAAACCAGTTTTTCCAGTGATTTCAGTTGTCCAGACCTTGCTACGATCAAAAAATGAGCCGAGTTGCTTGAAGGTATCTGATTAAATTGAAGGAAATCTGTCGAATGCCATTTTTAACAAATACAAATTCCGCCGGGAAAATTGAAAACCCGGAGGAGCACCAATTTGCGAGATCGTCAGTATGAATTGTCTTTATTGACGGTCGTCACACCAAATATTCTAGTGCTTGTGTAATTGTCGGATATTATTGACCTTACACTGTTAAACCGCGCAATACTTGTTGAATCATTGTTTTCCATGAGAATCAGGGTATTATTGCTCAGATCTCTTAAGACAACCCCACATTTGGATATGATTAGATCGGCAGCCTGCACTCTACTGATATATTCCTCATCAACAGAAGGCAGTTTATCAATGATGATCAGTTTGGTTCCATTTTGATAATTCAGAACTAACTGGCTTATATTCTCGGAAGAACGAATCGATCCACAAATTCGGTTGCCTTCAAGCAGGTCTGCAATTCTTTCCATTGTCGCTGTATTGTCGGTCTTCAAATCTGTGGTGGTTTTCCCGCATGGGCAAAAGAGTGCCAGGCCAAAAAGCGCCCCGAACATAACGACGATTGTTGAATCTCGATTGGATAAACGATTTCCTTGCATCTTCTTTCATTTTAATTGATTTGATAATACGAATATGTCTTCTTCGCAAATTGATGGACAATGACCATTTTGGCTTTGTCGGATCATTTTAGTCATTATTTTCAAGGGTAAAAATCTCTTCCACTTTCTTATTGAATACTCTGGCGATTTTCAGCGCCAGTATGGTCGAAGGGACATATTTGTTGCTTTCAATTGCATTAATGGTCTGCCTCGATACGTTGATTTTATCAGCCAGCTCGGCCTGCGTAATATTGAGGATGGCGCGCTCGACGCGAACAGTGTTTTTCATAAATTGTCATTTTTGAGACTTCTCTCTTCGCGATACATCAGCAGGGTAAACCGCGCGATGAAAAGAATCAAGGGCGTACATATGTTATAGGCCATAATATTCAGAAATACGTTACCGTAAAAGAAAATAATGGAAATAATGAGAAATATGGAATTGACATAGACCGCCCAAAGCAACGATTCAAGACGGAGCTTCTGAATCCGCTCGTCTTCCTGCCTCTCCCTCGAAAACGCTATCAGAAGAAGACCAATGATCAGTGTCACGCCACCAAGTTCATCGGTGAAATTGTTTGACTGGATATTAAATAATAAGCCATTATCCAATGAGATGTGATCAGCCTTCGCATGGTATTCGAGAAAGGGGAATTCGAAGCCGTAATGGATATTGAAAATCATCAGGATAAATGCCGGAATCGCGAGCACAAAACCGATGGCTTTGCATGCATGCGGGAAAAGAAATCTTGTATTCATTTTTCAAAATTAGAAATCAAATGTAAAGCATATGATTCATAATGTAAAATAAACTTTACATAAAGTATGCTAAAATTGTCACAAAAAGAACTCTTATTCGGATTTATGTTGACAAGATGATGAAGTGGTTCCTGCGGACCCCTTGGTATTGGCTGAGCGAATACCATCGCAATGTTTGCATCCGAATCCTGATTTGTGAGGATATTCAATTTGGACGTACATGCCCACAAGTCAAAGAGCACTTCTCATCTTACCGAATTTTGATTGTCGGGATATTGGATTATTTAAATCTCTATATTCACCCTCCAACGTTCAATAGCATTGTATGGAGACTCACGCGCAGGACCTGCATAAGGCCCCGGGGCATGGCTTGAAGCACTATTTCTTCGAGTTCTTCATGCTATTTTTGGCGGTTTTTTTTGGCTTTCTCGCCGAAAATCTCCGGGAAAATATCATCAATCAAGAAAAGGAAAAGCACTACGTTGAGAGCCTCCTCGCTGACTTAAAGAAAGATACAACCGATCTTGCTGAAAGCTATCGCGCGCAATTTTTTCTCATCTCGAAGATGACCAAGGTTCTGGGATTGCCGGTTGAAGCACTCCGTCAACCGGCTATCCAGGATTCACTATACCAGAGCCTTGCTCCCGTCTACTCAGAATTCTGGATCTTCATACCAACCAATAATACCATGACCCAACTGAAGAATGCCGGGGGATTTGGCGTATTTAATGACGAGAAGATAATTGATTCGATCAATGACCTGGACTTTTATTATGAATCTTACGTAAAAATGAATTCCGAATACTATTCGAAATCATACGAGAAGACGGTTGACATTGCCGAACAAGTGATCAAGTTGCCTGACGCGACCCTACCATTCTATGATACCATAGTTCCAGCAGTCGCCAGCTCGGGCAAGGTTCTTATACAATACAGCACGATTCTCTTGGAAGAACTTTATACATCCATAAGGTTCCAACGAGGCCAGCTTTCAGCCTGTGTCGGCTTTGAAAAACAATATGAGGAAAAGGCTAGGAACTTAATTTCGCTGTTGCAGAGGGAATACCACATTAAATAACAGCCCAAAATCGTTGCATAAATTCGATCGGTTATTCGTCGAAGCTGAAAATTTTACGATACGGCTATTTGAGATTCCACGACCGCAATTAATTTCCATCTGATCGTAGAACGTATTTACATGCAACTTCTCCATTTATAAATTTCCTCGTATCTATGAGTTTCAACCTTTTCTTTGCCACTACGCCGTTGAACAGAGGAATCCCATCTCCAAAAATTACCGGGTTGACGAAAATCCAGAAATTGTCGATTAAATCAGCATCAGTTAAACCCCTAGCGACACTCGGATTGCCAAAAAGGAGTAGATTCTTTCTACCGTTATGCTTAATCCTCCTGATTTCATCAACAATACCCCCATTTATAGCCGTTACCCTGTCGGAACTTTCCATCGAATTCGAAGCGACAAACACTCTCGCGGAATTGTACCATTTGCTATAACGAATCTCATTTTTTGTTGCGCCCTGCCTGTCCTTTGCAGTTGGCCTGAAGCTTTCAAGCAACTGGAAAGATTTTCGTCCGATTATTGCGGTGTCAGCTTTTTCAGTAAGGTCACAAACAAATCCAAGATTTTCTTCGCTCGCGTCAAAACCGTCAAGTTCCCCAAGTTTCCCGGCGACAAAGCCATCAAGCGAAATATGTATCAGCCATTCAAGTTCGCACATGATATTTAATGATTATCGAATGGCGACAAAATTTGTTCAAAGAGATTCAGCCTTTAAATAACCTGATTTAAGGTTTTAAATAATGACGAAAAATAACGTTTCCTGCATAACATTTCGCTCTGAACATTTCGAATCAGCGAATAGTCAGTTCTTCAAATTTCTGAGAAGAGTAGATATCCAAGGCAAGTGACCAATGTTTGCATTTACCTCGAGGTGACAATAACATTGATATAACGATATCGAATATCCGACAGATTCCCTAACGGCTGAAATCCATTAATTTTATGCTTACTAAAACAACGGTCATGAAATATTATAACTGCTTACTGGCACTCCCAATCGTTTGTCTCCTTTCAGGAACCATAAGTGCGCAGGCCCCAAATTTCATTGGGGTGAAAGGAGGTCTGAGCATACCTAATCTGACTTCGGGCTCAAACAATCAAAATCCACTTTCTAATGGATTTAGTTCGCGAACCGGACCAGATTTTGGAATTTTCGGAGAGCATTTTTTCAACAATTGGTTTTCACTCCAATTCGAAGTGGACTATTCAGCCCAAGGGGGTAAGCATAATGGTCTCCAGGCGATAACCGACCCCTTTGGTTCAAATCCTCCCTATTTTTATGCGAATTTCAAGAACCAGGCTAGGTTAAATTACCTGCTTTTGCCCATATTGGCTAAAGGCACGCTGCCTTTGGCTGAAAAGTGGGAATTTTTTATGGACGCTGGAGTTTTTGCAGGTTTCCTGCTTTCGGCAAAAATTGTGTCGTCGGGAATGAGCCCCATTTATGCCGATCCTAAGGGGCAAGAGGAAGTGGATTCCAATGCAGTCAATTTCGATAATACGCAAAATATAAAAAGCAGCATTCATTCATTTAACCTTGGGTTTGCCGGATCTGTCGGCTTTGCATATATGTGCGGGCATGGCAAAATTTTTATTGAAGCAGGGGGAAATTATGGTTTTATCAACATACAGAAATACGCAGCCGATGGAACCAATTATACGGGAGCTGCTACGATCCACATTGGCTATCAGATGGCTATCATTTGCAAGAAGAAAAAAACCTGAGCTAAAGTCCTACCGAATATAGGTTTCGGCTGCGCCTGGGGAAGCGCAACGGTTACCCACTTGCCCGCAAAACTGATATCAAAATTTGTCGACGATGAATCATTGTTCTCTACGATTAAGGCTTATCGTAAGTGCGCCAAAACCGATAAGGTCCGAAGATCGACTCGAAAGTCTGAGATAACTAATGCCTCTCGTACCGTGTTCCAACAAAGATATGAGGAGTTTAATGTTTCAACATGGAAAAAAATACCACACCTTCCCGATAAGACCCGCAGCAGCTAGACTTGGTATCACAGACCGCATCAAAGCGGATCATTTTTTTTTGGTTTAATATACCTCTCAGGTTCGGGCGGCATAAGATACCCTTTGTCCTTTTTACTAGTTTCTTTTTTGCTTTCTATCTGTCTGTGGACAACCGTCAAATGTTGGCGAGAAGGAATTTTTTCCCTTTCTGGTTCACCGGATTTTATAGGCTTATTCATGTGGACTTCATTTATGAGGCAGTAATAATTGCAGCAAAAATTATGCAACAAATCATTTCCGAAATATAGATACGGTCTTTTAACAAAAAAGTCATTTTGCGTTCGAAAAAGCAGAAAATAACGACGACATCGCTAAGCTGAATGCAAACAATTGCTTTGTTCTAATCCCTAAGTACATCCTTATCTGATGAGGACTAAATGCCACAATAAAATTCTCCGACACTCAAATAAAAAATGACGTGCCATCGTGTAAAAATTACACGAATTCGGATCAGCCTGTGAAATTCTTTTTCTATGGAAATGCCACAGAATGTAGAGTTCAATCAGGTTTTAACCAACGGCGCTAAAATTGAATTTTGAATCACTCAACTCCTGTTAAGCTTAACTACTTTTTCGAGGTAAACAATAAAGAATTTTATCGCAGCACGGTCTTATGACAGTTTAAGTAGAAATATGTATGTGATAATTAGGTATGATCATTCGTTTAGGAAATCAAGAATCAGAGGCAAGGCAAGAATACTGTCTTTTTGCCTGCCAGAAAGCGTGGTGATTTCACCAATGCACTGACCGTGCACCCCAGGGAAAATTGCCAATTCGGCATGCGGAAGGAGTCGGTACATCTCAACTGCATGTTCTGGACGCACCACGTCGTGGTCTCCGGACAAAATAAGTGAATTTGCCTGGATAGATCGCAAATCCTCGTCTCTCCAATCGACAAAATTGATCATCCGGCTCCTGTCCTTTTCAAACATGTTGATCAGATGGCTGGTATCCGGCGCGACTTTATTATATGCTTCCTGAAGCTGCGGCGGCATATCCATTAAAGTAGCTTTTTTCATGCCGTCAAAAAATCCCGCGGTCATTCCTTCGCGTTTGTAAAAAGCAGAGACAATGATCAACTTTCTTACAATTTCAGGGTACTTCATGGCAATCTTTAGCGTGGTATTTCCGCCGTTACTAAATCCAAGAAAGTCGGCCTGATTGACGTTCAGGTTTTTCATCAATCCAGCCACATCGTCGGCATCCTGGTCAAAGCTTTCGGGTCGTTCAAGATCCGGCGTGTGGCCGTGTCCCTGCAATTCGACGGCGATTACCTGGTAATGACGTGACAGCGCCGGAACAATTCTCCCAAAACTGGTGAATATCGTCGACCCTCCCCCATGGATCAAAACAAGTGGTTGGCCATGACCTCGAATTTCGTAGTACATATTGAGACCATTCACTTTGGAATAGCCACTGGTAGTGGTCGTCGGACCGTCCTGACCGGTCGCAGATTGACTCGCATTTTCGTTCATTGCCTGATCTGTTCTATTTTGGCATGAATAGGAGAATATTATGGCCATTGCGAAGCCATAGATCTTTTGTTTCATGTTAATTCTGAATATCCTGGAATTGCCTGGATAAGTAGATGCTTAATTTTTCAATATTTTGTCTCAATCCTTCAGCAGCGTTGTTCTCCCTGACAACTAGATTCATAATCTCCACGCTGTCAAATAGCATATGCCAGTTGAGTCGGGTTTTGCTGCCTATCTTTTCAAACTCAATTGTAAAGATGATTCTTGGAAAACTCAGATGTTCGAAAACTATTCGCTTATAGTTGACAATTTCCCGGAAAACGCTATGATTTTCGTAGTCACGTCCATCCGGACCGTGCATAATCAGGTCCCATTTGCCGCCAGGATGTACATCCATAACAGAGATCGAGTTGGTAAAACCATCGGGCCCCCACCAGTTTTTGACGTGGTCCGGATTTGTCAGGACTTCCCAGACCAATTCGATTGGTGCATTGAGAATACGCGATATCTTTAATTCTCGACCGGTCATTTTATTTTGTTCACTTTCCATATTTTTTTGTTTTTTGAATTTTTTCAAGGTAACGTTCCAGGGAGTCCAATTTCTGTTCATAAAGTCTGCGATACTGTTCAAGCCAGTCAGACACTCTGCCCAGTCCTTGAAGCCTTGCTTCGCAGAATCTTTCCCTTCCGTGCTGCCTGATGATGACAAGCCCGCATTCTTCCAGAATTTTGACGTGTAGTGATACAGCTTGGCGTGTGACGTCAAATTTTTCAGAGATGGTGTTCAGATTGAGTGGGCGTTTGGCGATCAGCCCAATGATCTGTCTTCGCGTTGGATCGGCTATTGCCTGGAAAACATCTCGGCGTGCGTCCATATTATGCAAGTATTTACTTGCAAATATATATGCAAGGATTTGCTTGCGCAAATTTTTTTTAGATCTGCTGAATGCAAAAAGAATGCCTTCAAATTGCGACTGCAAGCGTCACCTGTATTTGAGCAGAATATTTTTTATTAAATACCCGTTCGTTGTGGGTATCCCAGGTTAGCAAATCAACTAATAGACAATTTTTTGGGAGGCCTCATCGAGTTCAATGGCGCTTCGGATCGCTTTCTCGTTTAACTCGCTGATGGTTGGTGCGAAAGAAAAATCATCGTAAGTAAATACCAGCGGACTTTTGGTATGAAGAATCCCGGAATATTCAGGTCCAGTTTCATCAAGCGTTTTCTGGTAATCCAGCCTGTAGCTGATACCATCGATCGTGCAACCGGTAACGAACATAAAAAAAATAGGAGTGAATAATGAGGTAATTCACAGCGAATTTTGAAAGGATTTTAAAGAAGGGCTCAAATAAATGTAGGTTTTATTTTTTTTCGAGCGCGAAAATTAATTATCTACGTAGTTCCACCTATATGGTTTAAGCAGTCTTTTTAAAATAAGATTTCGAGTTGAAAATTTTTTTGTTTTGGCCTCATCTTCAACGCGTTCTTACTTATCCAAAGCCAGTATTAAAGAACATCGTATTGGCTAATCACATGAAGTCATTTCATGAATTAGGAATGACTTCCTCGGATTAAATCTTGAAAAGGTACAACAGCCATGGCTTATCATGTTCATTGGAAATTCCGGCAATTTATTGATAAGCATTGAATTTGTTTCTACCTGAAATTGATAAAAACCCACCGGAATCAAATCATTAAGCTTTAGATATCAAAGGTCTGGAACATGCATAATATTTAAGCAATTGTTTATGAGATTTTACTAAATTATTTAGTATTTTGCTATTTATTCAGATAAGGTAATTTTTAGAAAACCCTGTTTAATGTTCTCATTAAAAGCAAATATTTTTTCAAACCTTGAAAAGGAAATCCTTTCTCTGCAGGGCTTCAGGCAGCCGGTCGAGGAGCAAAAAACTGATCTCGGCCTGGGTAGCATCTGCAGTTCTTTTCCAAGGCAGACGTTCCCTTTTGCAGCCGTCCATGAATTTAAGAGCGCCAATCCTGAGAGCAAATCTGCCACATTAGGTTTTGTATCATGCATTCTTTCAAGGATAATGAAGACGGAAGGTATCTCGGTATGGATACATTCGGGTAGAACAGTATTTCCCCCGGCGCTAACAGGTTTTGGGGTTGCACCGGAGCGTATCATTTTTATAAATGCAACGACTGAGAAAGACTCCTTATGGATAACAGAGGAAGCACTTGCCTGCGAAGGTTTATCAGCGGTTGTAGCTGAATTACACGAAATCAATTTTATCTCATCCAGGAAATTCCAGCTGGCAGTGGAGAAAAGTCGCGTAACAGGTATGCTAATGAGCAGCCAGCAAAAATATTCGGTCAATGCCTGCACAGCGAGGTGGGAGATTTCTCAACTTCCCAGCGGCGCTCCGCATAACCTTCCTGGTGTTGGTTTTCCTCGCTGGCAGGTTAAATTGGTTAAAATGCGGAATGGAAGGCCTGGCACTTGGAACCTGGAATGGTCAAAGGGAAATTTTAGGTTATTGGATGTTCCGGATGAAATGACCTTGGTTGGTCAGAAACTAAAAGTCGTATAATGGCAAAGCGTTTTGTTTCGATTTGGTTTCGACACCTCAAAACTGATTGGGTAAGCCTTCGGAAGCCAATGTTCAGCGAAGCACCATTCGTATTAACGCTTGCAGATCATGGTCGCGTAGTCATATCTTCGACCAATGCATTTGCACAAAAACTGGGAATTTTTGTTGGCATGGCGCTGGCTGATGCAAAGGCGATCGTTCCTGAACTGAAAAATATTTCTGATAAACCTGAACCCAGTGGCAAGTTGCTGGAGAATATCGCAAGATGGTGTATTCGGTTTTCCCCTGTCGCTTGTATTGACCCTCCTGAAGGTATAGTTCTTGATGCGACTGGATGCCCACATCTTTGGGGTGGTGAAGAGAACTATATCGCAGCTATTCGCAATCGTTTTTCCAGACTTGGGTATGATACGCGCATAGCAATCGCCAGCACACATGCAGTTGCCTGGGCGGTCGCCCATTTTGAAAAGGAGAAAATGATCGTGCCTTGCGGAAAAGAGGCTGACGCGCTGAAACATTTACAACCCGCAGCGCTACGGCTTTCCATTGACAAGCTCGAACTTCTTTTTAAACTTGGCATCCGGGATATTGGAAGACTGATGCAAATACCACATTCTACACTTCGGAGGCGCTTTGGAGAAGAATTGACGAAGAGACTTAGACTTGCATTGGGAAAAGATGAAGAATTTCTTGAGCCGGTTGAACTCGCTCGAACGTGGCAAGAAAGACTCCCTGCCCTCGATCCGATTGTGACAGCAAAAGGAATCGAAATTGCACTGAGGACCTTATTGGATCAACTATGCCGTCGACTTTCTGCTGAAGAAAAAGGAATACGAATGGCAATATTCAGCTGTTATCGTGTTGATGGAAAACTCCAGCAGCTAAAGTTGAACACCAATAGTCCAACCGTGCATGTTACTCATCTGTTTAAACTTTTCGAACCCAATATTGAGACCATTGAGCCCGCCCTCGGAATCGAGTTGTTTATGCTCGAGGCGGTGGTAGTGGAAAATCTTTATCCCAGGCAAAAAAAAATATGGATTACCCGATCAAGTATAGAGGACGAACGGTTTTCCGAATTCCTGGATCGGATTGCCTCCAGAATCGGACAAAATCAAATCACTCGTTTCCTTCCCACACAACGTTATTGGCCCGAACGTACTTTTAGACCAGCTGTCACGTTGGACGAACCAATTATTGAAAAATGGCCTTTGAATAGGCCCAGGCCAGTACATCTGTTGCATAAACCCGAGCGCATTGATGTAACAGCTCCAATTCCCGACTATCCCCCGATGCTTTTCCGCCATCGTGGGAAATTACACCGAATCGAAAAAGCAGATGGTCCTGAGCGCATCGAACCTGAATGGTGGCTCGAGCAAGGAGAACACCGTGACTACTACATGGTGGAGGATGAGGAGGGATGCCGATACTGGCTTTTCAGGCTGGGACACTATGTTACTTGCAGCAGCCCTCAATGGTTTATTCATGGCTTTTTTGCCTGATCATAAAAATGAAAAATTATGGGATATGCCGAATTGCAGGTTACTTCTAATTTTTCTTTCCTTGATGGCGCATCACACCCGGAAGAACTGGTAGAGCAGGCGGCCATGTTAGGCTATGCAGCGATCGCCATTACCGATCGCAATAGTTTCGCTGGAATCGTACGCGCCCATGAAACTGCTAAAGCAAAAAAAATCCGATTCATCCCTGCCTGTAGACTTGACTTTCAGGACGGACCTTCTCTACTCGCCTATCCATCCACAAAGAATACATATTCACGGCTTTCTGCTCTTATTACCAAAGGAAATCTTCGAACTGAAAAGGGAAAATGTCTATTGTATAAATCTGACGCATTTGAGCTTTCAGGGTCAGCAATCAAATTTCTCATGGTGCCTCCTTTATCGCTGGACCTCAATTTCGATTTCGAACCTGATTTTGAGACTACGCTACGAGAATACCGTAATGCACTTGGTAAGGGCCTTTACCTTGCGGCGTGCAGGCGGTACAGTGGCGATGATGCCAAATGGCTTTTTAGACTTAATGCATTGTCGTCAGATTACGAAGTCCCCATGGTCGCGACAAACGATATCCACTATCATGTTCCCCAAAGAAGGGAGTTGCAGGATGCGCTGACCTGCATTCGGGAAAAATGTACCATACAGGAAGCAGGCTTCCGCCTCTACCCAAACGCAGAACGTTATATGAAAACTATTGATGAAATGAATCGTCTTTTCAGGCATTTTCCGGCAGTCATAGAAAGAATTGATGAAATTGTAGATGTCTGTAGCTTTTCGCTTGGCGAACTCCAATATAATTACCCTGAGGAACTTACAACCGACGGCAGAAACCCCCAGGAAGAACTCACTGTGCTGGTCTGGAAGGGGGCTAAAGAAATTTTCGGCAACATATCCGAGAAAACTGCAGCAACCATTCGCCATGAACTGGATTTTATTGACAAAATGAATTATGCCAGTTATTTTCTAACTGTTTATGACATCGTGAGCTTTGCAAGAAAGAATAGCATCCTTTGCCAGGGTAGAGGATCAGCAGCCAATTCGACCATTTGTTTTTGTCTGGGAATTACTTCGGTCGACCCTACCAAATTTGACCTTTTATTTGAACGCTTCATTTCGTCAGCGCGTAATGAGCCTCCGGATATTGATGTTGACTTTGAACACGAACGCAGGGAAGAAGTGATTCAGTACATCTATCAAAAATATGGAAGAGACCGGGCTGCAATTGTTGCTACCGTGACACAGGAGCGGCAAAAAGGCGCAGTGCGCGATATCGGGAAAGTCATGGGGCTTTCAGCGGACACCATAAATTGCCTCTCCTCATCAATCTGGGAATTTACTGACGAATGGTTCGAAGGGAAAAAACTGGCTGAACAGGGACTTAATATCGATGACCCCTTATTAAAAAAAGTTCTTCAGCTTACCGGGCAATTGATGGGTTTTCCCCGGCAGTTGGGTCAGCATACGGGCGGCTTCGTCATCACACAAGGGAAACTTTCTGACTGCTGTCCCATCTTGAATGCGCGCATGGCTGACAGGACATGCATCGAATGGAACAAGGATGATATCGATGCACTGGGATTTCTAAAGATCGATGTACTTGCTCTCGGCATGCTGACTTGTATAAGAAAAGCATTTGATCTTGCTACGCTTCATTACGGTTTGGAACTTACGCTTGCCAATATACCTCAGGACGATCATGCGGTTTACGAAATGATTTGCCATGCGGATACTATTGGGGTTTTCCAAATAGAAAGCCGCGCACAGCAATCGATGCTTCCCCGGCTAAAACCGCGGACTTTTTATGATCTTGTCATTGAGGTCGCAATCGTACGGCCAGGGCCAATACAGGGAAATATGGTACATCCCTATCTGAAGCGCCGGAACGGAGAAGAGCCGATCGAATATCCATCGAAGGAATTGGAAGAAATCCTTGGCAAGACACTGGGAGTTCCGCTCTTCCAGGAACAGGCAATGAAAATTGCCATAGTCGCCGCTGGCTTTACCCCGTCTGAAGCAGATGAGCTCAGGCGAAGCATGGCAACATTCAAGGCAAAAGGACAGGTCAAGCAATTCGAGGATAAGCTCATCTATGGCATGATGAAACGAGGCTATGACAGAGAATATGCCTGCCGCGTTTTTAAGCAATTAGAAGGTTTTGGAAGTTATGGATTCCCTGAAAGCCATGCAGCCAGCTTTGCACTACTGGTTTATGTTTCCTCCTGGCTGAAATGGTATTATCCAGATGTATTTGCCTGCGCCCTGCTTAATAGCCTGCCGATGGGATTTTACCAACCTGCTCAAATTGTAATCGATGCACAAAATCATGGAGTGGAGGTAAGACCTGTTGATATCAACTTTTCGCTTTGGGACAATTGCCTGGAAAACCAGTCAGGAAAATTTCGAGCGATTAGACTTGGTTTTCGGCAAGTAAAGGGCCTAAGGGAAGAAGACATGAAAATTCTGGTTCAATCAAGAATGTTGCCCTATTCAGGTATTCACGAACTACTCAATGCGGGAATATCAAAATCAACTCTTGAAAGGATTGCTGATGCCGATGCCTTTAGATCGATCGGGCTGGACCGTCGTCAGGCACTTTGGGAGATCGCGGCATGCCAGGATCATTATACCGGGATATTCCGCGGACAGGCAGTCCCCGAAATAGGGATGGAAAAAATCGTGCTGCCTGAAATGCCTCTTTCTGAACACGTGGTAAACGATTATGCGTCGTCTTCACTTTCTCTCAAGGCTCACCCTGTAAGCTTCGTGAGGGAAAAACTTGAACTTTTGCGCGTAGTTCCTACACGCATGCTTAGATCTACAGAAGATGGAGCATGGATAAAAGTTGCAGGACTTGTGTTGGTCAGACAACGTCCGGGCACAGCCGGTGGTGTATGTTTTATTACGATTGAAGATGAGGCCGGCGTCGCCAACCTCGTGGTATTCGCCAATTTATTTGATACGTTCCGAAAAGAAATACTTCGATCGCGCCTCTTAATGGCAGAAGGAAGGTTACAACGGGAAGGCGAAGTAATTCATGTGATAGTAAATCGCTGCCATGATCTTTCCGGGATGCTACGTAACCTAACTGAAACCAAAAAAGAAGACCTGCCGCTCCTAACTCTGTCTCGGGCTGATGAAACTATTTCGCCAGTTTATGCGCCTAACATCAAAAGATCAGTTGCTGGCAACGTAGCAGATGACAACCTGTTCCCGAAAGGGAGAAACTTTAGATAAAAATTTGCTTGAAACGTCAATGCCCGCTTAGCCCGTAATTTTTCTTTCATCAAGCAATTCCTTGATTACCTGGCAGATCTCATATTCCTCATTAAGAACGGCAACTTCCATGAGACGGTTAAGCAGACCAGTATCAATAGGATACATAATCGCAAACTGTTCATAACGATCGATCTTCTTCAACAGTTTGCATGCAACAAGATCGTTTGAAATAGCGCCTGGCAATACTTGGTTCACCCTTGGAAAATTGTAATGGTAGATAATGTATTTGATTGGGGTCTGATCCTGGTTTTCTTCAGAAGGTAGATGCGATTCAAAGAAAAGGTTTATCTGATCCTTCTGCTAATATAATAAATCTGGTGAAATTTGGGAAATTCTCGATTTCCAATCGGGGCAAGAAGAACGCTTTCAACATAAGTGTAAATCCCTATTGATCGACAATTTCCATAATTGCGGCGCAGATCTTATCAAAAACTTCGGTGCTTGATATCAATCCCGCATTGAGAATCCAGGTCGGCTCCTGATTCTTAATTCCCCTTGTTCTTAATAGTGGTCTGTCAGACTGAACTGCGAATGTTTTGTTCCGCGCACGAACCTGGTAGATTTCCATATCATCGCTCAGCAAAATCTTTTTTATTTTTAACCGAAAGGCCTTCCCGTGGCTTATAGTGATATAGAATTCGTCGGGCATAGGTTAACCTTTTAATTAATAATTCTCAATGAATGCCCCTTCGAAGGAGTCTTGTTTTCAAAACAATAGAGTACATATTTGGTTCGCCGACCAGAAGATCATGGAAAATGACCTGCCATCTAATACGTGTAATAGTTTGATATCATATGACTTACGACATTAATCGCGCCCGAATTCATCCAATTTGATCTCGAAGGCGCATATCTCTTCAACCAAAAACTTAATATTGGGCATGTTAAGTTTGCATTAATTTTATGTTATCAAATCATTACTAAATGACCACTCAGAACAGAAAATCGATGTCAAAAAAGGACGCAAAAGCCTTGGTTTATCACAAATTGGAAACTGCACTGTCAGAGTTTCAAAAGGACATTAAGCCCAAAAAATTTAGAGCTAAATTAAAAAGAGCCAGCAAGTTATTTGCATCGACCATTGCCAAACTGTCTGAGAAAAAAGACGGTCCCAAGCAGAAAGAGAAGAAAAAAAGCTCCAAAATCAAGAAGACGGCGCAGTCTGCCCCACTCAGGCCCGATACGGTATCCTCGAATTAATGGAAAATTTCCACCGCTTTGCCATTGATAAAAAAATCGCATTTTTGGGTCGGACCAATCACTATTACAATGGACAATCAGGAGCAAAGGAAATTGACCCACATCATGCTCGATCTGGAAAAAAAATATCCATTTTTCAAGAAGATGGATATTTATTCGACCGTCAGTGACGCCTTCAAGAAAATTCATAACAAATACCACAACAAAGTAGACGAACATGAATTCGAAGAAGTAAGGCGAATGGCAGATCACGAACTCCAACTTTCCTGAACTTAACTTTCATAAATTGAAATCGCTTTTTTTAATTTGCCCGGGCGAATCAGTGAATCCGGATTGATTCTTGCTCGTATATAAGCAGACTCAAAAAGAAAACAGGTAAATGATTTGACCGGGTTGAAAAACTGGAAGCCCGGCACATGAAGACTCCAGATTGATTGCGCCATCCTTTTTTTGCAGGAAGGCGCAATTTTTTTTACCCCTGTTGTTTCAGGTGATCCAGGATAAATAACAACTGAAATTATAACGGTTATCTACAAATGCAAATGTCACAGTTTGGTATATCCTTTGCAAAATTGAGAGTATGTCAATCATTTATACAAAACTGATTTTCACCCTACTGTTTACCGTTTACTCCCTCGCAGCCATCTGTCAGCCGTCGCTGGTTGTATCATCTCCGGACATCGGATTGACCAATCCGGGCGGCAAATTGGGAATTACTGTCTACAAAGATGGTCGGCATTCCTTTTCTTATCAGAACCAATTGGCCGGGCGGCCGGATGAACGATACATCTTATTTACAAGGCGGTCGGAGGCCGCTGGATTTATGGACAGCGTAAAAAAGGCATTCTCCCTGAAAGAAAACCAAAAAGAACAACTGCACTATCAGCGATATAGGATAACTCTTTATCCTTGCTCGATTGGAGTCTACATGAAGGTTGACGAGAAAGGCCGCAGCATGGCCGGTTTCACCATAACAAAAGCGATTTATAAGGATGCAGACATATTCAAGTAGCCGTTCGTCTTCCTTGCTTTCGCCTTTCTTTTGAACAGGGCCTTGCGCGACTTCAGGCTAATTTTTGGTCTCATATCAATGGCAGTTGGATTGCATCCGAGAAAAGCCTATCGCAAGGATGGCCTGTGAGCTTTTCAAAAGTTATGTTACCCACATTATCAGCCCGTGACGATATTCTTTGCAAGCTATGCTGGCGGTATAGTGAGGAGGTCGCATTAACCTTCAGCGGCGGCCAGTCTACGAAAATATTCGTGAAATACTTGTTAATTCACTTCTGCGCCCTGTTGGTATTGGTAAATTGTAAAAGAAAAAGTTGCCCATGAATCTATCCAGGGGAATTCTGGTCGCGCTGGTTAGTTCAGCGACCGCTTTGACCTGCCTGCTTTGGAAAGGCCGGAGCATCGCGAAAATTCTTTCCACATTCGATTCCGCCGGGTCTAAGGAAGCGGGCAGTTCGGGAATTGCAAGAGTGAACCCAGGTTGCCCCGCAGATTTTTCAAATGCCTGCGATGCGGTCAATGCCGTGGTACATGTGCGCGCTCGCTCTCGCGAAAAAAATGACCGCAACTTTGGCGGCTCTGGCAGAGAAAGTCTTTCCAGCGCCAGCGGCGTCATCCTAACCGATGACGGATTTATCGTAACTAACGATCATGTGATTAAGGATGCGGTTGCAATTAGAGTCACCCTTCCAAATAAGCATTCTTATGTTGCTGAGCTTGCGGGAGCCGACCCCTTGCACGATCTTGCCGTACTCAAGATCAGGGAGGCAAAACTCCCCTTCGTTTTATTGGGGAATAGTGATGAGGCGCGCGTCGGTGACTGGGTATTGGCGATCGGATACCCGTGGAACCTCGACGAAACGATTACGGCCGGAATTGTCAGTGCAAAGACGCATCTTTCGGTGCAACATCCTGTTTCTTATCATTTAACCAACTTAATACAAACGGATGCCGCGATTAACCTTGGAAATAGTGGAGGCGCGCTGGTAAATAATGCTGGCGAACTGATTGGTATTAATACCTTGCTCGTTTCCCCAAATAAAGTCTATACCGGCTACGGTTACGCCATTCCTGTCAATGACATTAAGGAGTCGATTGAGCACATAATCGGTAGCTGGAAAGAATCACGACAAGTGCGATGACCGCGTCGTTTAATTGATTTATTGATGCGGCTCTCTTCCTTTTTGATTATTAATAAGTTAAGCCGTTTGGTGCGTAATTTATATCAGCAAGAAGTTATCCAGATTGCTTGCAAAAAACATTCCTTTTGATTATTTTTCGTACAGTCTGAAGTCCTCTCCAGGGAATTCTTCGGCAAAACCAATAATCCGTGAAACCATTGAGAAATCTTTTCCTTTTCCTAATTCTCATTCTTTCCCTTATGTCGCCATTTATAGCGACATGCCAGTTAAAGAATGGCGGCATCAACGCCTATTTCGGTGTCGATGGCGACACTCGAAGCAACTACGTAAAATATGGGCCTTCCGAGGGCCTTATACCGAGCGATGACTGGTTTTCGGGGATACCGGGAGGTACCAATATTATTGACACTTCGAACGCATCATTCTATCTAGCGCTCCTTCAGGGAGGAGCCAATATAGCATTTAGCAAGCACATGGCCGTTCCGTTGTATTCCAAGATCAACGGCAGGATTTGGATTGATGCTGTATATAGCAGGGACTATATTTCCTCGAATTCTGCCATCGATTCGACGGTATTTACGACAGCCGCCAAGAATGGCGACAATCCCTCAGTTTGGAACGGAGGTAACTCCAACACGCCGGACAAGAACGACTTGCTCGATGTATTTGCCCACATGCGGAGGGACGGCACCGATGTGCATGATTCACTGTGGCTGTTCTCAGGTGTCTCGACCGTTGGTACGTCTGGTTCCCGGTATTTTGATATTGAGCTTTATAAGAATACATTCAGCTACAATAGTTCAACCGGCCTATTTACGACTGCTGGCCCAGACTCCGGTCACACGCAATGGATTTTTGACGCGTCTGGAAATATTTTGCAGACTGGCGACATGATCGTGGCTGTAAACTTTAGCCCCGGTTCAGCCCCTGTCGCCGATGTAAGAATATGGGTTAGCGATTCAACCCTCACGAATGTGACGCCTGTCTATTTTGATTTCAACGGAACCTATAACGGCGCTTCGGCCGGTTCCAAATTCGGATATGCCTCCATTGTTTCTAAGTCAGGCTCAACTGCATTTGGCTCGGGCATTTCCAATTATTCAGCAATTCCTGCAAATGACACGACATATTCTACTCCATGGGGAACGGAGCAATCCACAAAAAATTGGGGCACTCAATATCAATCACTCCAGTTGGTCGAAATCGGCTTAAACCTGACCAGGATCGGCCTTGACCCAGCATTATATTCGGCTGAAGGGCTTAATCCATGCAGCTCGCTTTTTTCAGATATTTTCTTTAAGTCCCGATCTTCCAATTCGTTTGTATCCAATATGCAGGACTTTGTTGGGCCAATTCAATTTACACGCCAGCCGATCATGGACTTTTCCGCTGCCGGCGATACCCTGCGTTGCAACCGGCCTGTGGGAACAATTAATGTTACCAACCAGACAACTGATGGATATTACACCTGGAAGACAGTAAGCGGCAATATCGCAGGATCGAATTCTGACAGCTCGCAGGTTAATATCAATAAATCGGGGACTTATGTGGTTAGCGGATCTCCTGCTGAGGGGTGTCCCGCGACAAAAATGGACACGGTCGTAGTGCCAATTGACACCTTCCCGCCCGTAGCCTCCGTTGCGGCGGGGTTGACTGCCGACGCCGCGCATCTGCAATTTTATGGTGGCAACAGCGCAGCAAGCAATTACCCGACTCCCTTCGGCGGATCACAAGGACTTACCTGGAGTTGGAGCGGGCCTTCCAGTTTTTCTTCAACCATCCAGAATCCAATCAATGACACAGTATGGGGAACCTACCAACTTGTTGTCACCGAAAAGCGAAATGGTTGCACCGATACTGCCAAGATCACACTGGTTGCAGCCGATTTCGTAATTCTATCTGTCCTCAATCCCGTATACGCCGATGAAACAGGGAATGGCGCCGATGGTTATGGAATCGCCGGCTCCGGATCCGCAAAAAATTTAGCGCTCGTCGCCAATATAAATGAAAGCAAATTAGGAACGCTCCTGGTATATGATCCTTCGGGCCTGGTCCTGACCAGCCAAAGGGTTCAACTCGCCGCAGGCAAAAATGAAATACCTATCCGGTTGAGCGAAACGCGTAGGGGTTCCGTGGTTATTGTAAGCCTGCTGGCGAACGGCAGGCGTGTGTTTACGCGAAAGGCCTATTTCTAGCGTGAAATTATTGCATCTTGAGACCAGCATTTTCAACGAAATATCACTGGACGGTCGGGTATTGCCGACCGGTGTGAGGTCTTCTGTTAAAGAACTGGAATAAACGAGAATACGCTCATCGAGGGACGATGCTGCTAAGATGCAGCCAGTTTTGCGCAAATGCAGGGTTTGTGACGTGAACCGGTTGCCAGGAAACCAAGACAGAAATAGGACGCTGCGTCCTTGCATATTCATCAAAGAGAGAATCGACCGTGCCGTTAAATGACTCCGAATAATTGATGACATAACAAGTGTTACCATTCCGGGTTGTGTCCGCGGAAAGGTTAAGATAGAAACCGCCGCAAAAAGGGCAACTACCATTGTTCCAACCAACGATCGTCGCTGCCTCCGAGTGTGAAGCGATTAGATCAGACTTAACGCAGCCGGCAAATATTGCAAATACAAAAAACGCTGCAAGTGTCTTGGGCATATTTGATTCAGGACAATTGAATCCGAGTCGCCGTTGTATTGGAAAAGTTAAAACCCGCTCAGAATAGCTCGCCGATGTTGATGAACAGGCCTTTCGATCCCTGAGTGCCAAAGCCATAATCAATACAAACGTTTGTTCCTGATACCTTATTTAGCTTGACACGAAGCCCAAGACCAATACCCGGCTGCAGTTTTTCCAAGGGCGTCCCTTGGGCCGCCGAAAAGGTCTGCCCGTTCACAAAAATTACACCCCCGAAGAGGCCGTTAGCCGTGATCGCAAAACGGTATTCTGCTTCCTGGTAAACCATTTGCGCCCCGCGGAATCTTCCCTGAATATATCCCCTGCCCGTACTTGAAAACGGATCCCAGGACGTGCTGGGCAGGTCGAGGTAGGGCGGATTGCCTTTAACGACGAGCCAGTTATAGCTCCAAAGCGCCAGTATATTTCGTGACTGTTCAGGAAAACGGAAATATTTTCTTAGGTCAACGATCACAGAGTGCCAGTTAGTTGTGCTTCCGAGCGCAATAATACTGCTTCGGTACTGAAAATTGAAATACCACCCGCGGGTAGGATTGATTGAATAGTCTCTGTGATCATACAGCGCGTTGATCGTAATCCCCGAAGAGATACTCCTTTTTCCGCCCCCATAGAGCAGGTATGATGAAAGGCTGTCAAGTGGAAAATTTTTTATACCCTCTTCATCTTTGATGTTCTCATGAAGATCAATAATGTACCCTGCACCAAAATATAAGTCGGGAATTATTCGCCTCATCAGTACTTCGTAAAATCGATAATACTGGTAGTCCATGGGGTCTTCGTTTCCGATCCAGGTGTCGGTTCCCAAGCCAAAGGTGCTTTGGGGATATTTGTAGAGACGGTAATCACCAACCAGGTTATAAAGATCATGATGCAACCAAAGGTTCGACTCGATTGGAACCGTAAATTGCTTATTCTGGGTATAGGCCGCGCTTGCAGTTATCGTTGACGCTTTGAGCCCGGGAGCAAACCGAAATGCCATGTTCCCTGATATGGTGAAGGCCACCCTTGTCGTTAAAGTATAGCCGGCAGCCGGGATAACAGAAATCACAGGGTGGACAAAATTCGTGTCGTTCTTGCCTGAAGCAAGAATTTTTTTCCCGAATTTCCTGCGTGCCACGTCATATAGGTCTACTTGCGGGACACTCAACGAATCTGCCTTTGCAGCTTGGAGACTGTCGCGAACGTCTTTAGCAAGCACAGCCTGCTTTCTTTCTTGAGCCCGGGTGATCAGCGGCAATAAAAGTAAAAGCCAAACTACTTTTTTCATCAACAAAAGATCAGATTGAATACATGACAGATCACCACTCCGAGTCAGGATTGAGAGCATTTTTCAATTTGCACCAATAAAAAGGATTGACCAGTTTCATTGCTTTGCAAAAGGGTAGTCCGCTAGTCAATGTCGTTCGCACTCACCGAAAATAAGCTATTCGGGCGCTTTCATAAATTTTTCGCGACCATAAATGCGAAGTCCTTCTTCCCAGGCCGAATGTGCCGTTTCCCATTCATACTCCGCTTTTTCGAGCTGCTCCTTGGCATCATGGTCTTCCCCCCTGTCAACAAACTCCTTTTCCAATTGCATACACCGTGCATATTTGCTGACCGCTTCCGACGAAAGTTCATCAATTGTTTTTTTCATAACCAGCATCTTTAAACCATTGAGGCGATATTGCCCCTTGCTGCTAAAACATCAAAGCATATTCCAAAAAGAACTGTTGGAAACGATTCTGAGTGGCACCCTAATTGTTGGATATTTGATGACAAATCAGCGTAATTTGGGACTTGCCACGTATAAAAAGAAGCGAAATTTTGACAAAAGCCCCGAACCGCGGGGTGGGAAATCCTCATCTGGCCACTTGTGTTTTGTCGTACAGAAACATGACGCGACACGCTTGCATTATGATTTTAGGCTCGAAATGGAAGGCGTTCTAAAAAGCTGGGCAGTTCCCAAAGGACCTTCCACTGATCCCGATGTAAAGCGACTTGCCATGATGGTGGAGGACCACCCGTTCGACTACCGCAATTTTGAAGGAATTATCCCAAGCGGTTATGGAGCGGGAACAGTTATTGTCTGGGATGAGGGGTATTATGAACCAGCGGGGTTCGAGCAGGATGACAAAAAAAAGCAGGATCAAATTCTACGAAAAGGGTTGAGAGAGGGTAAACTCCATGTGCTGCTTCATGGAAAGAAGATGAAGGGTGAATGGGCAATGGTCAAAACTCATGGGCGCGGGGAAAATGAATGGCTACTTTTCAAGGTTAAAGATAAGTATGCCTCCGTCGATGATATTACCAGAAAAGACAAATCCGTCCTATCAAAAAAAACGATCGCGCAGGTAGAAAAGACAAGCAACAATTTTTATGAGGCAGGTCGAGAAATAAAAAACACCCCTGGAGAAAATAGAAGCAAAAAGAGGATGGAACCACGAGCGGAAGCTCTGAAGAACAATTTAGCCGCCAAAACTGCTGCGCTTCTCAAAGGCGCGCCCGTCCAGAAATTTTATACTTCACTCAAACCCATGCTGGCAACCCTTGTGGACAAGCCCTTTGACAAAGAAGGGTGGCTTTTCGAAATCAAATGGGATGGATACCGTGCCATTTCCTTTGCGCACGGAAAAGAACTAGTGATCAAATCGCGGAACGACAAAATCTTTGACGAAAAATTCTATCCTGTCACTGAATCGTTGAAGTTATGGCGTCTTGAAGCGATCCTCGACGGAGAGATTGTCGTACTTGATGAAAAGGGCGTTTCCAATTTTGGTGCTTTGCAAAATTGGCGCAGCGAAGCTGATGGGGACTTGATTTATTATGTTTTCGATATCCTCTGGAAGGATGGAAAGGATCTTAAAGGACTTCCCCTGTCCATGCGCCGAAGAATACTGAACACGCTGAACCCCCCTGCCGAAAACATTAGGATCAGCGATGTATTCGAACAGTCGGGATTGGAGTTTTTTGAAGCTGCAAAAAAATATGGCCTGGAAGGTATCATAGCCAAAAGAGCGGATAGCGAATATTGCCCAGGATGCCGATCCGATGACTGGTTGAAAATTAAAGCAAATAAGCGCCAGGAAATGGTGATTGGCGGCTATACCCGAAATGAGGACACCAGCAAATTGTTTTCTTCGCTGCTCCTTGGTGTCTACGAGGGTGGAAAGCTAAAATATTCCGGCAAGGTTGGCACAGGATTTAACGAGAGGCAACAGAAAGAAATGATGAGAAAATTCAAACCGCAAGCCGCCAAAAAATCTCCCTTTGATACCGAACCCGACGTCAACAAGCCATCGCGATTTCGACCCAACCCGCCACATGCCCGCGTTTTCTGGCTCAAACCCAAACTTGTTTGCGAAGTTTCTTACGCGGAAGTAACTTCAGATGGCATATTAAGACACCCCTCTTTTGAGGGGATGCGTGAGGATAAAAGTCCAAATTCGGTGGTACTGGAAAAATCTTTGCCAATCAAAGAGGAGTTGCGCGATAATATTACCACAAGAAATAAAGAAAAGATGCAACTAAGACCCGTAAAGTCAAGCGACCAAAAGACGCTGCTTAACCCATCTGAGGAAACTCAGGTAAAAAAGGTAAATAACCACGAATTGAAATTTACCAACCTCAACAAAATATACTGGCCCAAAGAAAAAGTGACTAAAAGGGACATGATCAATTATTATTACCAGGTTGCACCGGTTATACTTCCTTACCTGAAGGGGCGTCCCCAATCAATGAATCGCCATCCGAACGGAATCAACGGACCCAGTTTCTATTACAAGGATGTTACCGGAAAGGTCCCGGACTGGGTGGAAACCTTTCTTTATCATAGCGATGCTGACAACCGCGACAGACATTACCTGGTTGCAAAAGACGAAGCCAGTCTCCTTTATATGG
>JAJPJP010000239.1 GCA_021324175.1 Chitinophagia bacterium | reverse complement strand
TTTTTAAAATCACGGATGGTCCGGAGGCTGAGCTGTTCCTGCAACGGGTAATCATGGAGGCCGGAGCCGGCGATATGGGCCTTGTTGTTGAGGGCCATGAGGGTCCCCCGCAAGTAACCGGCGGACATGGCGCCGAGCCAGGCCTGCTGCTCATAAGCGCTGGCCGAATCGATATCGACATAAGTGTAGAGAAGGGAAAGCGCATTGAGATCATCCACGCGAGCGGAATCGTGAAGGAAGGGAAGACGGCTCTTCAGACTGTCGATCTTTGCGCGCTGGCCGAATAGATCAGCGGGTCCCAAGAGACATCCAATCATGACCAGGCCACAGAAAACAAATCTTCCAAGCGGGGAAAACCGATGCTGGAGAAAAAGGGAGCCACTCATTGTCGGTGTAGATAACAAGATGACTAAAATTAGCCCTTTTCCTCGCAAAACAGACTATTGCCGATAGCCGGAAAACCCCGAATGCTCAATATAAACCGCCGCGCGCTCAATGGCAGGACAGTTAATTAGAACTCTGGTTAATTTCGAATGCATTCCGAATCATTTCGAAAGACCGGAACAAATTCAGTTTCCAAATAGTTATATTGCCATGACGGCAGCTAACCATTAAAAAGCATACCATGAGCAAAACCTTGCGCTGGTCCATCGTCGCGGTAGCCATTTTCGCGCTCGGAATCATTGGTTATTTTATCTTGTTCCCCGCAAAAAAAGAGCAGGTGATGGCCGTCGGCGAACCCGCCAATTTTAGCGATCCCTCTATCGCGGTAATTCCCTTTGTCAATATCAGCAAGGACTCGAACCAGGAATATTTTAGCGATGGGCTCACCGACGAAATCCGAAATTCACTGGGGAGGCTCACCGGCCTGAAGGTCTCCGCGCGCATTTCGTCAGCAATCTTCAAAGGGAAGTCCACAGATCCAAAAGAAATTGGTAAGAGCCTTGGCGTCCATACCGTGCTGCAGGGAACAGTTCAAAGAGATTCTAACCAGATCAGGATCTCCGTTCGCCTGAGCAATGCTGAAAATAGCCAGCTTATATGGTCTGAACAGTACGACGAATCCCCCGATGATATTTTCAGCATTCAAAACAAAATTACCCAGTCCATCGCCGACAAGCTCGAAGTCACGCTTATGGCCAATAACCAACAGGCCGTTTCCAAACATTTCAAGACCAGTAATGAAGCCCATGATCTGTATCTCCAAGGACGGTCCTTTTGGAACAAGAGACGGCCTCCTGATCTGAAACATGCCATTGAATTATTTCACCAGGCCATTGCGCATGATTCGACCTATGCCGCTGCCTACGCCGGCATCGCAGATTGTTACAATGCCCTGGGTTACGGGAGTTGGTTGGCCCCGAAGGACGCCTTTCAAAAAGCCCTCGATGCGGCGACCAGGGCCCTGGAACTGGATCCGACACTGGCCGAAGCGCATGCATCGCTCGGGTATAACAAGTTCTACTTCGGCTGGGATTGGGCAGAGGCGGAGCAGGAGTTTCGACAGGCCATTGCGCTGGACCAAAACAATGAACTGGGCTATGAATGGTACGGCTATTATCTGACTTGCATGCAGCGTTACAGCGAAGCAAAGATCATATTGACGAGGGCGGCCGATCTAGATCCGCTTTCCACGCCGATCAGTACCGATATGGGTTTTAGTTCTTACTATAGTGGCAGTTATGACTCCGCTGTCGAAGAATTGGAAAGAGTAGTAAAGGCTCATCCTGACTTCCAGTTAGCCAATCTTTGGCTGGGGCGCACCTACCAGGCCAAAAAGTCCTACCCTGAGGCGATCGCGGCCTACAGAAATGCTTTAAGGGGATCGAAGGATTGGGGTGTCGGGCTGGCTCAAATTGGCAATGTCCTTGGCGTATCGGGAAATAAAACCGCGGCGAAAAAAATCCTCGACAGCATGATTGCGCTGTCATCCAGGGCATTCGTGACCTCTTATGGAATGGCCCTTGTTTATACGGGCCTGGATCAAAATGATATGGCATTATCCTGGCTTCAAAAGGCATATGATGAACATTCACATTGGCTGGTTTGGCTCAAGCTGGATCCTCGCTGGGTCAATATCAGGAATGATAAAAGATACATCGAGCTGCTCAACAAGATGGCCTTCCCGCAGAATTACTAGATATCAGCGGCCTTGAGATTTTTCTGCTTTTGAGGTTATTGCTACTTCAAGCGAACCCTGCTTATTCTTTTACGGTATATTTTGCTCGGTAGAATTTCCTGGCATGAGCGGGATGCAAATATAACTAACGTTAATGGGCATGCGTGAATACATTTTCCCCAAATGACCTTCTTTAATATTTGCTGGTGTCAAACCAAGACCATTTTATAAATTTGCATGCTTTTCGCCGCCAACTTAATTTTCAAGCGTTTCTCCTTTATATTAGAAATTTGTTGTTGACAGTAATCCACCCGGGTTTGGTAGTAGGACTATTTCCCTATTGGATACTTGGCGCTAAGTGAAAGATCCAATTCTCAGAGCCCTTTCATTTTATCGATATTTCTCAATCCCCCTTTTCATTGTGGGTTTGTTGGTACTACTGTTCTCTGGTAATTATTTTTCATTATTTCTGCTATTAATAATTACTTTTCACAATTTATAATTAAATTTCATTATTTTTGAAATAATTAATTTTCACAAATTAAATGAATAATAATAGGATATCACAAATTTTAACTGTTTTTCACGAACGCATAGCTCCAGAACCGGGTCAACTGGTTGGTTATGGGGCTATTATCAATTACTATGATTTGCAAATTCCCCTGCCCGACTTGCTGGCGTTGGTCAGCGAAAAGCATAGGCAATATCAAACTATTGAATGGCAGGTCTTTACCCCGCGACACTCCCCAGAAGATACATTAATGGGTCATCTCACATTTGCATTGAAATATGAAGGCATCGAGCTGGGGGTATTAAAAAAGCTTTTCGAAAAAGTGGATCGTCAAATTATCATTGACATTGTGAACCGAGAGCCCACAGGGGCCTATGCGCGGAAAATATGGTTTCTTTACGAATGGCTAATGGATAACAGCTTGCCATTAAAGGATCTTGTTACTGCTAACTATGTCCCGCTTGTCGACGAAACATTGCAGTATGCCTGCGGGCAAAACATAGAGAACTCCAAACGTCACCGAATTAAAAATAATCTCGCTGGAGTGCGCGACTTCTGCCCAATGATACGCAAAACCGCATTGCTGAAACAATACGTAGCGAACGATCTCTCCAACCGGATAAAAAACATAATTGGAAAGATTCATCCCGATGTCATGGGAAGGGCAGCTGCTTTTCTATTGCTGAAAGATTCAAAAGCCTCCTACGCGATTGAAGGTGAACATCCGCCGCAAAACAGGGCCCAGCGCTGGGGCCGCGCTATTGGACAGGCAGGCGAAAAACGGGTCACAGAGGAGGAATTGCGCCGCCTACAACAAATAGTCATAGACAATCCGCGATTCACTAAAATGGGGTTGCGACTGGAGGAAGGATTTATCGGAGAACACGACAGAAGACATGGAACACCGATACCCGACCATATTTCCGCCAGATGGAAGGATCTGAGTACCTTAATCAGCGGGTTGCTTCGTTGCAATGAAAAATTAGAAAACGATCCTTCCTTTGACGCGGTCCTTGCAGCGGCCATGGTCGCATTTGGATTTGTCTTTATTCATCCGTTTGCCGATGGAAATGGAAGGATCCACAGGTACCTCATACATCATGTGTTGCTGGTGAAACAATGGGTTTCAGCAGGGATCATTTTTCCGGTTTCTGCAATTATCTTGGAAAGGCTCGATGAATATCGGAAAGTGTTAAAGCATTTTTCACAGCCTCGCCTCGACCTCATAGAATGGAAACCTTCTGCAAACAACAATGTGGACGTAACAAATGAAACGATAGATCTCTACCGATATTTTGACGCCACTCGCCAGGCTGAATTTCTCTATAGCTGTGTATTAGAAACGATAGAGAACACTATCCCACGGGAAGTCGCATACCTAGAAAAATACGATCGCATGAAAAATTATCTCGACAACTCCTTTGAAATGCCGGATAAAACTGTCGCGCTGTTAGTTCGTTTTTTAGAACAGGGGAAAGGGCAACTTTCAAAAAGAGCAAAATCAGAAGAATTTAAGGAGTTAACGGAAGGGGAGGTAGCGGAGATTGAGACCAAATACAGAGAGATTTTTTCTAATGAATAACTATGGAAAGCCGGCAAGTGACATTTCCCGCAGAATTGCTTAATATTAGCGGCTTTGAGATTTTCCTGTTCCCGAGTAAGCGCTGTGTCATTGGAAGTTCTTTCGCAACTTTACCATTGAAATGATAAAATATTTCGTTCTTATTATTTCTCTGGCTTTGTCTGCATTTAAGGAGTGCGGACAAAATACCCATACGTTCGATACTGCAAAAGTTTCAAAGGA
>JAJPJP010000059.1 GCA_021324175.1 Chitinophagia bacterium | reverse complement strand
TCTGCCTTTTAGAAGGGAGCTAGGAAGTGGCCAGTTCGAAGGAAGAAATTTCCTTTTTCTTTTCGATGACAGGCTTGCTGGCGTTCGCTGAGCCGGCTACCATATGGCACTCTCCGTTGAAAGTTGCGGAAGGCTCAATCTGCAGCTTGGCTGCTGAAAGATTTCCATTGACTTCGCAACCGCCCTTGAGTTGGAGCAGGTCTTTTACTTTGATGGTGCCCGTCACTTTGCCAAGGATATCCGCCTGCTGGCCGCTGATGTCGCCTTCGACGACGCCATTGGCGCCTATGATGACTTTGGCGGAGCAGTTGATGTTGCCCGACAGCGTGCCGTCAATGCGGATGTCGCCATTGCTCGTGATATCGCCTTTCATGGAAGTACCGGCGCCGATGAGGCTGGCGCTGGTCCCGGATGGTGCATCACCGGGAAAATCGCTTTTGGTTTTTGCGTTGAACATTGGTATTAGATTTTAATCGTTTATTTTTTCGGGTTTCGGAATCTTTAAGCTTGTCGTATCTTTTTTCACCGCACCCCCTCCCTGGAAAACCGCCTTGAGCCCCCGGAGGTACTCGTCCTTGTACTTTACCTGCTCCTCTAACGAATCAGTCTGTATTTTTAGTTCACGCAACTCTTTAGTATTGTTTACATCGCCATAGCCGGGGATATAAACCTTCAGGGGCGTGAACACGATGAGCGCCACGGTAAGGCCGGTTAAAAGAACAAAAACCGTGCTCAAAAAGATATAGACGCTCAGTCGTGAAAGCTTGAATGTCACTACTTCCTCGTAGGTATCGTCGTTCATGACGACAAGCCGGTAGCGGTTTTGCAGTCTTTTCAGCGTAGAGTTGGCATCAAACTTGGCCATAAAAGCGAGTTTGGACTTAAAGGTAGCAACTTATCCAAAAGGGGGTCGAAAAAACCCGGTCATTTCATAATAATAATCTTGAAAATCAGTTATTAAGGCTTTAGTTCGCGCTGCGAACGAAACGGTTATCGTGAACAGTCCCATCAACTTATCATTCATTATTTTATTGTTCCTTTCCCTGGGTGCTGCCGGGCAGCCGACCTATTCGTCGCTGGACATTACCAAGCCGCCCAAATATGAGAATCGAATCCTGGGCTCCGAAAAGACCGACGATAAGAAATTCAAGACCCCCCGGCATTTTATTCAGAATACGATTACCCACTATAACGCTTATTTCAACTCGGTGACCAAAATTAATGAAGTTGTCGACCATGCAAAGGCGGTGCACAAGGACGATTTTAATAAACTGCTTTCATTTTACAACTACGATTTACAGACGACAGCCCGCGACAAAAGGGAGCTGGACTCGGTCATCTTTAAGGCGAACGCAGCCATTCTCAATCATGATTTGCGCAATGACTGGATTGACAACATGTACACGCTGATGGGTAGGGCTTATTATTTCAGTAACAAGCTGGATTCCGCGCATATCACCTTTCAGTATATCAATTTTGTCTTTGCCCCCAAGGAAGAGGGAGGGTATGACATCCCGATCGGCAGCAATACGGGCCTGGAGCAGGGCACGAATGCCCTGACCATTTCCACGAAAGAAAAAAAGAACGCCCTGAAAAAGGTCTTTTCCCTGCCTCCAAGCCGAAATGAATCGTTTATATGGCAGTCCCGCACTTATATCGCGCAAAATGCCTTATCCCAGGCAAGCAGCCTGATAGAAATCCTCAAGCATGATCCAAATTTCCCCGATCGCCTGAAATTGGACCTGCTTGAATTGCAGGCCTGGTGGTTTTACCAGCAAAAGATTTATGACAGTGCAGCCTACTACCTGCAAAGGGCATTGCCCAACGCGGCAAATCGAGGGGAACAGGCTCGCTGGGAATACCTGATCGCCCAGATGTATGAGCGGATCCAGGACCACAAGAAGGCGCAGCAATTTTATGGCCGCGCCATCGCCCATACCTATGATCCGGTACTCGATGTTTACGCCCGTCTGAATTATATTCGGCAAAACGAAGGGGATGATGAAAAGTTGGTTGCTCAAAATATCGCTGCCATGGAAAGCATGGCACGCAAGGACAGGTATGCCGACTATCGTGACATCATTTACTACATGGCTGCGCAAATCGAGTTGGAGCACAATCACAGGCAGGCCGGAATCAATTTCCTCGTCAAATGCGTCAAGAATACGGGACCTGCCAGCGATATGCGCAACAAGGCTTTTATGCAGCTGGCGAGCCTGGAATTCTTTGACAAGAAGTACAAGGCCGCCAAAAGCTTTTATGACAGCGTGAATATCGCGAACCCCACTTCCATCGACAGCTTCGATTTGTTCAAAGACCGAAAAAAGGCGCTGGACAAGATCGTGGCAAACCTGCTGATCATTGAAACGGAAGACAGTCTTCAGCGTGTCGCCGCCATGGCGAAGGCGGACCGCGACGCCTATATTAAAAAGCTGGTCAAACTCCTGCGTAAGAAACAGGGACTAAAGGAGGAAGAACAGGACAATTTTACGGGTGGTGTTTCCTTTGGCGGTGCACCCAACAATCCATTTG
This sequence comes from Chitinophagia bacterium, assembly GCA_021324175.1. Lineage (GTDB taxonomy): Bacteria > Bacteroidota > Bacteroidia > Chitinophagales > Chitinophagaceae > Puia. Next base: position 5,523 of record JAJPJP010000059.1, on the reverse strand, counting down.
GGACTACCACGGAAAGTACGGAATGGTATTTCAACAACCCCTCACTGAAGTCAAGGGGATTCAACGATTTTCGCGCCCGCTGGGGCAACCGTCCCAATTCCGACAACTGGTTCCTGCTGTCGCTGGTCTCCCAGTCACAGAAACGGTTCACTCCAAGTCGTGACGACGACCAGGCGAATGCCGCCGGAGGAAAAGGCGGCAAGGCAAAAGAGATCACCTTCCAGTCATTGGAAGACAATTTGCCCTTGACGCCCGAAAAGCTGAAGAAATCGAATGACTCGGTTGAAAACGCCTATTTCCATCTCGGGAAGACCTACCAGGAAGGCCCGCCGGACTATTATTACGCGATTGATGCGTATGACAGTTTGCTCTCCCGGTTTGCCACAACGCATTATAGGGAAGAGACCCTCTTCAACATGTATTATTGTTATTTGAAAATCGGGGACGATGCCAACGCGAACCGCATCCTGACCATGATGAAGAACGATTATCCGGGCGGCAAGTATACGCGAATGATCCTGAATCCGGACGAGGCCCTGAACCCCGACAAGCTAACCCAAATCCAGGCGACAAAACGTTACGAAGATATATATACCGCGTTCATCGAAGGAAGGTTTGAGGAAGCGATTGCCAAAAAGCAATCAGCGGACAGTCTTTATGGTGAGAAATACTGGACGCCGCAATTGCTTTTTATCGAATCTGTTTACTATATACATGTTCAGCAGGACAGCGCTGCGCGCGTCGTGCTCAATCATATCATCAATCGTTATACCGGGACGCCCATCGCCGAGAAAGCAAAAACCTTCCTCGACGTACTCAGCAGGCGTAAACAGATTGAAGCGTACCTGACCCATCTCCAGATAGAAAGGGCAAAGGAGGATTCTGTTGTGACCTTTGATGACCGTTCCCTCAGCCGTACGATCGACAGTTCCCGTACCAGGAAGCAGCCAACCGCTGACACGACAGAGGTGGCCGTGGCCAAACGAAACCTGGGCAATCTCCAGCCTGGGAGGCAAAAAAGGGAAGATTCTGCCCGAAATGTGGCACCGAGACCAAAAATCGACAATACCCAACTCGCGCAGATCAAAGCCAGCGCCTCGCAGCTTGCCATGTTGCAGCGCCAAATGGATTCGCTGGAGACTGTCGCCCGAAAAGCCCAGGCAGACAGTTTGGCGAATGCTACCGCAAGGAGCCGTCTGGATTCGATCCGGAATGTCTTGCAAAAATTCAGGACCGATTCGGAAAGGCTGGTGAAAAGATTGCAGTCGCAGCAATCGATGTTTACCTTTTCACCCGATCAACCGCACAACGTCGCTCTGCTCGTGACAAAGGTCGACCCTGTATATGTAACGGAAACCCGGAACGCATTTAACCGCTACGACAGGGAGAATTACTATAATCAGCCCATGACGATCAACAATGCCAGTTTCGATGATTCGACAAAATTGGTGGTGATCGGCGGCTTTGCCAATGCTTCAGCCGCACTCGCCTATTTGGAACAGGCAAGGAAACTTGCCCCGCGCGAGATTATTCCCTGGCTGCCTGTGACAAAATATTCATTTATTATCATAACCGATGACAACCTGGAAAGACTCAAATCAAGCAAAGACCTTCCAGAGTACAGAAAATTCCTGTCGGCATTTTTCCCGGGCAAATTTTAACAGATTCGAAGTGAACCATTTTGAATATTTTAAATAAAATCAATGCGCTTCCGCTGGTAGTTTCGCTACTTTCGGGTAAGGTTTTTGATCTAAATAAATTCTTATCAAAACCCGATACTAACTATGACAAAGGCCGTTAGAATTTTTTGGAGAATATTTTTTATTGGTTTAGCCTCATTTGTTCTGCTCATCGTCCTGATCAACTTTGGCGTATTTGACAAGCTTCCTTCTCTGAAGGAACTGGAAAATCCCTCCATCATGCTGGCATCAGAAGTTTACGCCGATGACGGGACGCCGATGGGTAAGTACTATAAGGACAAAAGCAACAGGAGTAACGTCGAATACAAAGACATCTCGCCCAACGTTGTCAACGCGCTTCTTGCTACCGAGGACAAGCGTTTTTATGAGCATTCGGGAATTGACGGCTGGGGCCTTGTCCGGGCGATCGTTAAATTGGGAAGGGACGGCGGTGGAAGCACGATCACGCAGCAGCTGGCCAAAAACATGCTGGGACAGGGTTCTAAGAATATGTCGAGGCGAATGATTGAAAAACTGAAAGAGTGGATCATTGCCGTTAAGCTGGAGCGGAACTTTACCAAGCAGGAGATCCTGGCCCTTTATCTTAACACCGTTCCTTTCGGCGACAATGTTTATGGTATCAGGAACGCATCCCGCACCTTTTTTCAAAAGGAGCCTGACCGTCTTTCCGTCGACGAGGCAGCGATCCTGATTGGCATGCTCAAGGGGAATACACTCTATAATCCCCGTCGAAACCCAAAGGCTTCCATTGAGCGCAGAAACACCGTGATCAACAATATGGTGGAGAATAACTACCTGTCCGCAGCCGATGCCGGCCGGTACAAATCGAAACCTATTGACCTGAGCAACTATCGGAAACTCGACGAAAACAACGGCCTGGCGCCTTATTTCCGCGACTTTATTCGTGAAGAATTAAAAAAATGGTGTAAGGATCATATCAATCCTGCGACACACGAACCGTATAATCTTTATGATGACGGTCTGCGCATTTATACGACGATCAATCCGCGCATGCAGGTTTATGCAGAAGAAGCTGTTGCCAAGCATCTTCCCATACTCCAAAAAATGTTAGATGCCCAGTCAAATGTGCGAAGGGGTTCCGTGTGGAAAGAGCACCAGAATCTCATTGAAGGTTATATGCACGACAGCGAAAGGTGGCAGAACCTGGAAGACGACGGCCTGACCGAAGCCGAGATCAAGAAGAGCTTTACAAAGCCCGTCGCCATGAAGGTTTTTGCGTGGAATGCCAAGCGCGAAAAAGATACGGTCATGACGCCTTTGGATTCGATTAAATATTGCAGGCAAATGTTGCAGACAGCCTTTATGGCCATGGATCCGATGACAGGCGCGGTGAAGGTCTGGGTGGGCGGAATAGATTTCAAAAATTACAAGTATGACCACGCAAACATCAATACGAAGCGGCAGGTTGGCTCTTCGATCAAACCGTTCCTCTATAGTCTCGCCATCGAGGAAGCAGGATTTACGCCGGAAACACCAGTCCAGAACATCGCCCAGTACTTTCCGGGCTCCGGGATGGTGCCGGCCAGCGGAGTCTGCAAGGGCAACGGGGACACGGTGACGATGGCGACGGCGCTTGCCTACTCATTAAACTGTGCATCTGCCTATATTATCAAACAGGTAGGGCCGCAGCGATTGGCTGATTTCATCAAGCAAATCAATATACCGACTAAGATAGAACCCTACCCGTCCATTGCGCTGGGCACCTGCGATCTTTCACTTTATGAAATGCTCTGGGGATATAGCATGTTCCCTTCCAGCGGTTTCAGCACCAAGCCCTATTATATTTCGCGAATTGAAGATAAAAACGGCAACGTACTCGCCCGTTTCGACACCGAAAGGAAGGAAGTGATCAGCCAGGCGACTGCCTTCACAATGTGCCGGATGATGCAGGGCACCGTCGATATCGGTACGGCGCGCGGCCTGCGCGACAGGCTTGGGATCACGGAGATGGGGGGAAAGACGGGTACCACCAACACGAATTCCGATGCCTGGTTTATGGGTTATACGCCCCAGCTGCTTGCCGGCGTCTGGATCGGCTGCGACGACCGGTTTATCAGCCTCGATGGCAGGCTCGGGGAAGGCGGCCATGCCGCAGCGCCCATCTGGGAATACTTTTTTGCAAAAGCATTGGCAGACAAAACGCTTGGCCTGGATAAAAAAACCAAATTCGTTCAACCGGAAAATATACATATCGGAGACACTTATGACTATGGCAATATCATCAGCCGGACGCCACCCCCGGGCGCTGAAGGCGCCGATGAAGGCAATGGCAGCGCCAACGAGTATATCGACACGTCAACCCAGCGCATCCCCGTTGACTCGAGGTTGTCCAGCGACGAAGAGAAGGTGTTGAAAGAGGCGAATGGATCAAAGGGCCGAAAAGACGAGGCCGCTCCGCCTTCAAAAAGCGAAAACCTGCAAGCATCAAAAAAAAAGAAAAAGGGATTTTTTAGCCGGTTATTCGGTGGCAAGAATAAATAGCGGACGAGGCTCCCTGAAACGAAATAGCCGGTATCGCGCCGGCTATGCTTATTCGTAAAACTAAAAAAAAACTTTTTTTTGGTGTGCTGCCCTGCCCCAGGCAGCTAATCCAGTCAATATACCTTTTTTCAACTTCAGTGCCAGGACGGCAACCTGCTTAAAACCAAAATGATAAATCATTGTCGTACATTTCAATTTTCCATAGCCGGGAATAAAAAAATTGGAATGGGAAAAAAAATTGGAAATTTGCCGGATCACCTTATTCCTTTCGCCGAAACATCATTAGGCTTATCCATACAAAACAGCAGAAAAAAGTGTTCAAATGGCCGATCTAATTATATTATGTCGGCGATAAACTGTACTTTACCAATCGTTAAGATATGGCCTTCAAGTCCCCGCTCAGACTGATCAAAAGGATTCTCGGAAATCTGTATTTTCTCACATTTCTGAATGGGCTTTTCCTCGCTTCTCTCTTTTACGTAAGAATGGAAGCCAACTATGAAAACCAGCTTTTCCAGGTCATTCAGCACAGCATCAACAAAACGATTGACATTAACGATACCCAGGATTCTATCGTCGTAAAGGCCATGCATGTCTGCAACAATCTCCTCAGCATCCGCTCCACCGTGTTTGAAAATGACGAATCCCTCGATGGATTCAAGGTGGCTTATTTTCATCCGGCCACGATCGACCTGATGACGGCAAAGGGAGCCTGTGGAAGCTATTCGATGATCCTTGCCAGGGTTCTCCAGGGCTACAGTTATCCGGTGAGAATCTCCCAAATGAAAGCCAACGGTATTTACGCTGCCCACAACATCGTTGAGGTCCAGTTAGCCAATAAATGGATCGTACTCGATCCCACTTACAACCTGTACTTTACCACGCCAGGCAGCCAGCTTGCGGGCTTTGACGAAATTCGCGACAATTGGAATTTTTACCGGAAACAGGTTCCGCCCAATTACAATCCCAATTACCGGTACGAAGACGTACGATATACCAATTGGGGGAAAGTCCCCGTGCTCTCCACAGTCATGAAAGCCTCCTTTGGCCTGATACTGGGCAAAAAGAGGTTGAGCACATTCTGCCTGAGGACTCATTTTTTGAAGACCTACGATGTATACTTCTACTTTTTGATGTCATTGTACATTCCGGTATTGATTCTGACACTCATGAGAGTGATCAGAACAAAAGTGTTCCCAACGCATGACACCCCGCTTACGGCCCGCAACGTGGCCAAGCATATCAGGCGACACCTGGCAGATCCCACACTTAACCGGGGAATTGACTCCTGATAGGATATCCCCATACCTTAGCATCCTTC
>JAJPJP010000034.1 GCA_021324175.1 Chitinophagia bacterium | reverse complement strand
TTTGATTTTCCTGCACAGCCTCAACCAAAACCATCCCGGCAACTTCCTTCGGATAATATCTTGCAAAGGCACGAACAATAAAACCGCCAAACGATTGACCAACCAATATGTATGGGGGATTTATACCTTTGTTCTTTAAAGCAGTGTGGAGTTCAAAGCATATCTGTTTGCTTGTTCTTGGGAAAGGACCTTGCTCACTCCAGGCGTAACCTGCCCTGTCATAAGAAACCGTTTTGGTGAATTTGGATACCTCGGGTTGCACGAGAGTCCAAATAAACGAAAAATCTCCGCTGCCATTTTCAAAAATTACGGTTGGCGACCCTTTGCCCCGGATATAAAGATGTAGCTTATGGCCACCAGCATCAACTAAGACTCCTGGCGAATGAGTGTCATTGCTATCATGAATTTGCGCCAAAATTACAAATGGACAATATTGGAAAATAATTAAGAGAAAGACGAAGATGCTTCTTTTCATAGCAGGAGCCTATTTATTGCAGGAACCTTTTTTGCCCTCTAAATTATGCATAGAATAGCAATGGGCAAGTGAATGAAATTAATTGCATTTAACCTTATTTTCACTCTAAAACTTGCCAAACAAGTATTTTATGCCGCCGAAGCACCAACTATGATACTTGAATCTTATTAAGATTGAATCAGCAGGTTAGATTGACCATCGTGAAATTACTTGCGCTTATCGCGGATGGTGGCATCAAAAACCCCTTCCCCCCACTCCCCTCACATCCTCGAAATTTTCCGGAACTGCGACGGCGTACAATGCGCATGCTTTTTGAATTCGACGATAAAAGCGGTGGCGCTTTCATAGCGGATTTCAAAACCAATTCGTTCAATCGATTCGTTTGTATCCCTGAGCATTTGTTCGGCGTGCTGCATTCTCAATCGAATATGATACTCGATCGGCGCAAATTTATGCAAGGCCCTGAATCCGCGCTTTAACCAGAATTCGTTCAGTTCGCATTGCCTGCATAGTGCCTCCAACGACACCTCCTCCAGCTTATCGCGCTCGATGATCGCCTTCGCCTTATTCAATTTATCGATGATTTCCGGAGTAAACTCAAATTTCTTTTGACCGCGCTCTGCGCTGTCCAGGGAGATCCGCTCGAGTGCGGAGAGCAGGGCCTCCTTGGCGCAGTTCTCGATAATATATTTCTGCGAAGCGGCGCTGAAAAGGTTATGCTCGATATCATGGATCGCGGCTTTGATCAGCGGAGGGCACCGATACTGGCTGCCGGCTACCTGTATGGGATCGTTCTTCACCACCGCCGCGAGAAAACGATCCAGAACGGAAAAATCTTTGGCCATCCTTTCCAGGAAAGCAGCATCATAATGGAAGTCGCAGGTGGCATAAATCGCGACGCGGTTGAATTCGGCCCTTGTCTTGACAAAAGGCGTAAACGACAGGCAGAAATAGTCTTCTGCCAGCGAAGGCATCTCAATCCCTTCCCACTGGCCCCCGATCTGGCTTTGCAGCGCCACTCTTAGTTCCAGCACCGAATTATCCGACCTGGCTTTTAATATGACCGGACGCGCGATATCATAAATGCTGTAATGGATGCTCACACCGTCGGCCTGAATATCATAGTAAACTATATGGCCAAAGTCGCCGCGGACGCAGGTGATTTCAGGGTTCGCCTTGGCAAATCTTTTGACGTCCTCCGGCCGGCCTGCCCATTCCTCGACGTCGCCAAATCCTTCCGTGTTGAATTCAAATCCCAAATTTTGCCGCATGATTTTATTCCTTTTGGCTATATTTTTTTTCCCGATGGCAATAGATACGCGTATGCATCAGCGATAGTTTGCAGCGCATAAACATGGCTGTTATGAGAAAAGGATACCGATCTAAACAAAACACGGGCCAGGCTTTGTTCTTTAAACCGGCGAACGGCCAGGACTCCGCGCTCCTTCACCGGCAAAGAGTGCCGGCACTCGACGGCAACATCAGCTTCCGTTCCTTAAACCTGGATACCGATCTCCTCATGATTCATAACTGGATGAACCAGGTGTATGCAAAAAGGTTCTGGCAGATGGATAAACCGCTTCCCGAAATCGGGAAGATTTATCAGTCGATTATCGAAAATCCCCATGCCCATTCTTTCATCGGTTTGTTCAATGACCGCGTCGTCTGCCTCATCGATTCGTATCAAGTACTTCACGACGAGCTGGCTGATCATGTGGACGCGGAAGCAAACGATTGTGGGATCCATTTGCTCATGTCGCCTCCCCGCGAACACCGCCGCGACATGAGCTTTCATTGCCTTCGCGAATTCCTGGCATTTTATTTTTCCTTTCCTGAAGCTCACCGCATTTATGCCGAGCCGGATTGCAGGAATCTCTTTGCGAATAAACTGGCGATGCGCGTCGGTTTACGTTTCCTCCGGGAAATCAGCCTCTCCTATAAAATGGCCAATCTCTATTCGCTCTCCAAATCTGAATTCCACAACAATTAGCCATGTCCCGCATCAAATCCCTTGACCTCGCCCGCGGTTTCACGGTCATGATGATCGCGCCCATTCATACAGTTCTCCTGTACAGCCGCCTACCTGTCCGTGATACCTTAATGGGAAAGCTCATGGCTTTTATCGCTGAAGGTCCGGGAGCCCAGCTTTTCATGATGCTGATGGGAGTCAATTTCGCCATGTCTCGCTATTCTGCGAATCACAAGTCTTTTTCCGCGGTCATCAGACAGGTGGGCTTCCTCCTTGTCGCCGGCTATCTGTTGAACATCGCCAAATTCGTAGTTCCTCATTTTTTCGGATGGATTCCCGCCGGCATGATCGCCGATCTTGGCATATACTCTCCACAGCCAACACCGGACACCTGCATTCAACTCGCATTAACCGGCGATATCCTCCAGTTTGCATCGATCGCTTTCCTGGTGATGTATGGTCTAAGCTGCTTGCCATACGCAGAAATAATTGCGTCGGCTCTCGCTACGCTGATCTGCATCTGCTCGCCATTTGCATGGGATCTGCATGGAGCGAATCCGTTATCCAATTATTTGTTGTCTTTGGCCGGAGGCCAGCCTCCGCGCGTTTTCTTTCCGTTATTTCCCTGGCTGGTCTACCCACTGGTGGGCTATGCTTTCGGACGGCATTTGGCGAAGTTGAAGCAGAAAGCGTTTGCATTTTTCCTTGTCCGCGACCTGGG
>JAJPJP010000213.1 GCA_021324175.1 Chitinophagia bacterium | reverse complement strand
GCACTGGAGGAAGAATGAGCAGCAAAGAATTAGTAAGCAGCGAAGTACAGAAATGGGCGAAAGGACGAAACAAGAAAAAATGCACTATCCAATGGAAATTTACACGAAAAGACGCAGATCGAAAGCTATTTAAACACTATGTTTCTTAATTAAATTGTCAATGCACTAAGGTTGTCTAAAATTTGGCGTGGAACCTGTTATCTCATTAAATTTATCAAAGCGCATCTTGCTTAAGGTGTAAATCCAGCATGATAAAAAGGATCATATCTGTAGATATAGTCAGAGGGCTCGTTATGGTCATTATGGCTCTAGATCATTGCCGTGATCTTTTGGGAGCATCTTCAATTACCGAAAGAGCGACCAATTTGCAAACGACTACTCCGGGACTCTTTTTCACGCGCTGGATTACCCATCTGTGTGCCCCTACTTTCGTTTTTTTGTCCGGCGTATCGGCTTTTCTATCCATTAAAGGCAATCGTGATGTTAATGCAGCCAGGCGTTTCCTGATTACGAGGGGGATTTGGCTCATCGTTGTCAATTTTACTATTAATAATTTTGCGGTCTTTTTTGACATACATTTTTCGGTTCTTTTTTCGCAGGTTATTGCAGCAATTGGTTTCGGTTTTATCGGACTTGCCATTCTTTTACCTCTGAAAGCAAAGACGATCGGCCTGACCGGCCTTTTTATCATTTTCTCTCATGATCTTCTCGCGGGTGTTTCATTCGCCAAAGATTCAATCTGGGAAATCGTGTGGACAATTTTTATGAGTGCCGGATTTTTTCAAATTTCATCCCATTTCCTCCTATCGGCCGTTTATCCCTATATTCCCTGGCTGGGGGTAATGCTTGCGGGATATAGCGCAGGAACGATTTTTCATCTTCCCGAGTCAAGAAGAAGGAGAACTTTGTTGCTCATCGGAGTTGGCGCACTGACCCTCTTTGTGATAGTGCGGTTTCTTAATTTTTACGGCGATCCAAACCCATGGGCCAGGCAGAAAACATTCTTATTTACGATACTTTCCTTTATCAATACGACGAAATATCCTCCGTCCCTGCTTTTCACTCTTATGACCCTGGGAATTTCCATGATCATACTTTCTTTCGCAGAGAATTGGGAAAACCGCTTGTCAGGAATCCTTGTGGTGTATGGGCGCGTGCCTTTTTTTTACTGGATGGTCCACTGGTTTGTGATCCATTTTATCGCAATTGGATTTTTTCTTTGGCAAGGTTATCATTGGAATGACCTGCAGTTTAGTGGCTTTGGTTTTGGGCATCCAAAAAACGGGACGGGAGGCGTGGGTCTGGGCGTCCTTTACTTATTTTGGGTATTGGTTGTCCTGCTAATGTATCCAATTTCCAAAGCTTATGGCGATTACAAATCTGTTCATCGCGAAAAAAAATGGCTCAGGTATTTGTGAACGATTGGATTTGGAGTGCATGGTGAAAATAGAGCCAGTCGAATACTCGAACAATTCTTATCAAAATCGGCTTCGAAATGGTTCGTTCGGGCCATTGAGATCAAGTTTATCCATAAAGTCTTAAATTTAAACCGGACTAACCCCGTCAGAGGACAATTTGTTTAATCGTTCAATTATGAAAAGAGTACTTTTTGCCATCGTTCTTCTAACCTTTTCCTGTAAAAAGGCATCCAATAATTCGTCGACAACCAAAAAGACCGGACCAAGCATATTTTATACCGCAAAGGCTAGTGTGCAGAGCTTTACAGTTAATCCCACGGTCTACCATATCGACAGCACCTACGGATCCGCAGAATGTCTTTTGTATAACGGCGCCTACATGTTCAATTTCAATGAAGATACTGCCTCTTCCATTTGGGGAGTGCTCTTCGCCATACCTTCCTCAAATTACCCAGGTTTCCAATTTCCGTTAGATTCCGCGATCAGCTTCGACCTCAATGACTCGGCTACTGCAGCACTTGCTTCAGCTTCGGGCGTGACTTTTAATTTAACTGAAACTGTAGGGCAATGCGACAGCGTACATGTGACTTTCACCGTTAGCCGGAATTCTGACAGCACCATTGACGGAACCTTTTCGGGGACATGGTATTCATCAAATCCTTTTGGAACAGCCACTGTGACAAATGGTACTTTTAAAAATTTGCCGCTCAAGCAATAGCTCAGTGTAATGCAGCTTTGGTTTACCTGGGAACAATAAAAGCATGTTAAAAATTTCGTCGGCGCGCTGACAAGAAACCAAAATTATTATTTTCAGGTTGATATTTTATTGTCTACATGCCGAAACTACTAGCGACCTTATCCTTTATTCTTCTTACCATTGGATTTGCCTATGCTCAGCATGCCACCGTAAGAGGTTCCGTGACCGACACCAGTGAAAAAAAGGGTCTCGCCGATGCCGTCATCATGGCGCTTCGGAGCAAGGATTCAATCATGGTAGGATATACGCGAACGGACCAGTCAGGAAAATTTGTCTTACCCAACCTTCCCCAGGGCAAAATTGAGCTATTGGTCACTTTTCCGAGATATGCCGACTATGTTGACGAGATCAACCTGAAAGACAGCACTGACATCGACATACATCGAATTACGATGATTCTTCGAGCAGATCTGCTCAAGGCTTTCGTGGTGAACGGCAACGCAGCTATTCGTCTGAAAGGCGATACGACTGAATTCAAGGCCGACAGTTTCAAGGTCCAGCCGAACGCGACCGTCGAAGACCTTTTGAAAGTCATCCCCAGCATCCAGGTTGACAAGAATGGAAAAATTACTGCCCAAGGCCAAACTGTCCAAAAGGTACTGGTCGATGGCGAGGAATTTTTTGGGGATGATCCGACTTTAGTTACCCGGAACCTGCGCGCGGACATGGTAGATAGAGTCCAAGTTTACGACAAGAAAAGCGACCAGGCGGCCTTTACGGGAATTGATGACGGGCAAAAGCAAAAAACCATCAATATTAAATTGAAAGAGGATAAGAAGAATGGTTATTTCGGAAGATTGAGTGCCGGCGCAGGTACCGGTGGATATCATGATAGCCAGGTGTTGTTCAACAAATTCCAGAAAAAGGAAAAGTTGGCTTTTTATGGCATCGTCTCTAACACAGGGACAACGGGGTTAAACTGGCAGGATCAGAATAGTTTTGGAGGAGGCAACGGGATGTTAAGCGTCGATGCCAACGGCAACGTCATCGGCATGGATGATATCAGCGGCTGGAATGGGTCCTATAGCGGACAGGGCTACCCCCTTGTCCAGACGGGAGGCGCTCATTACAATAATAAATGGGATAACGATGTCCAATCCGTCAACTTCAATTACAAAGTCTTGCAACTTTTTGTTAACGGGAATAGCACGTCCAACTCCGAAAACATCCTTCCGGATTCGACAGCCTCCTATTATCAAAACCAAGCCCAGAAATTCAATAATCAAATTATGCGGAATAAACTGGGTGGCATTTATGAATTACAGTTTGACACTTCTTCCTCACTCAAATTGACTGTAGATGGCACAATGATTCATAAACTAACTTCGAGCACAAGTTCGACACAGTCTCTATTGGTCTATGACAGTTCGATGCTCAATAATGGCAATAGCTCGACCACCACCACCACTGACAATAACTCTTTTAATAGCGACCTGATATGGAAGAAAAAATTCAAAAAAAAAAGAAGGTCACTTTCTATTGACGTCACCGAAACCTACTCATCCACAAAATCCTCAGGATATCTTCGATCCCTGAACAATTTTTTTGCGAAAGACACCCTTTCCTTTTCGCAGCTGACTGACCAATACAAAACGGATATTGGCAAGAACCTGACGCTGACATCTAATGCATACTACACTGAGCCAATTTCCGCGGCATCGAGCATTATTGCGAACTACGGTCTCTCGGTGAACAACAGTTCCGCAGATAAATTGTCTTTTAACAAGTCTGGCACCGGAAAGTACGATTCACTTGACCCCGCGAACAGCAGCAATTACGCTTTTAATACATTGACCCAAAAGGCCGGTCTTTATTATTCCTACGTCAGAAAAAAAATTAATATCTACGTGGGCTCGGCTGCCGGATACAGCAGTTTTAAACAAAAGGACCTTTTTCTGGACACCGTCGGAACCAGGAATTTCATCAACTGGTATCCGCAGGCTTCCCTTCGTCTCGAACTTGCACCGCAGAATTCTCTGTTCCTGGCTTATAATGGCAATACGACGCAGCCGACACTACAACAGATTCAGCCTATTCAAAACAATGCTGACCCCCTGAATATCCTGTTAGGAAATTCCGCCCTCAAGCCCGCTTTCCAGAATAATATTAGGCTTCAATATTGGTTTTTCCGGGCAATATCAGGCAACAACTTGTGGACAAACTTCAATTACTCGTTCACCAACGATGCGATCAGTACGAACAGTTATGTCGACAGCCTGGGCCGAAAGGTCACCCAGTCCATCAATGTCAACGGAAATTTTGTGGTTTCAGCGAACGTTGATTATGGGTTGAAATGGAAGAAACCTGATATTTATTTCAATGCCAATTTCAATGTCTCGGAAAACCGGAATAACAGCGTCGTTAATAATCAGGCTAACACCACCAATAGCAGTAATTACACATTCGGTCTCGGGATGGGCAAATACAAAGAGGGGAAACTTGACATCAGCATGAATGGGTCCGCGACTTTTACGAAAAGCACCTCGTCGATTCAATTGAACATGCCCATCCAGTACTGGTCTTATCAAATCCAACCCAATATCGACTTTTTTCTTCCGCTCAAGTTCCAAATACATTCGGACTTGAACTACACTCTGAGACAAAAGACAGCTGCCTTTCCTGGGAATTATGATGTTGCTCTCTGGAATGGCTGGTTTGGAAAGAAATTCTTGAAGAGTGATCAGTTACTGGTCAAATTTTCGGCCAATGACATCCTAAATCAGAATAAGGGCGTTACGCGGAACGTCAGTTCGAATTTCATCTCGCAGAATACCAATAGCACCATACAACGTTATTTCATGTTTTCCGTCGTATGGAATTTCAATAAAACGGGCGGGGCTGCTCCATCGGGGGGCAACGGAATTTTCATTGCAAATTAATATAAATGTCTTTGATGCGAATCCGGCAATGCTTGATATTATTCACTACCTGTTTTCTTTTGCAGGTTGGTAAGAGTCAAAATTCCGTTTTTGTTTCGCGTGGAAAGATTGAGTTTGAATTCAAAGAGAATATATTTTCACAAATGCAGGATTTTGATAACGATGGCTGGAAGGATTGGGTAAAGCGGAACATGCCGCAGTTCAAAATCAGTTATTTTGATCTCTCGTTTGATGGAAACAAATCGCTTTACCGACCCGGAAGGGAGAATCCCGAGAACGACAGGATTTGGTTTGGCAGGGACGTTGCCAGTGACAATGTGATCTATTCTGATTTTGATAAACAGCAGTCAGTCAGTCAGAAACATGTATTTGAAAAAACCTTCCTGGTGCATGATAGTGTGCGAAAAATTAAATGGAAGATCACCAACGAAACCAGGAACATAGCAGGCTTTGAATGCCGGCGTGCTAATGCGCTCATCATGGATTCCATTTATGTAGTCGCTTTTTATACTGATGAAATTCTGACCTCTGGCGGCCCCGAGTCTTTTTCGGGCCTGCCAGGCATGATCCTTGGCGTTGCCCTCCCTCATCAACACGTGACCTGGTTCGCAACTAAGCTCTCAGCCGAGCCCCCTAAGCCGTCCGACCTGAAGATTCCGACGAAGGGCAAGACGCTGAATAACTCTGCGCTAAAACAGACGCTGGAAGAGAGCCTTAAAGACTGGGGTAAATATGCCAGGAAGTACATTGTGGATGCAATGCTATAAACGAACTTTTCAAATCGCCTTATCGCCAGGCGAAATATTTCAAAGCGCAGCCAAACCCGGTAAACTTTATGGGCAGAAATTCCAGTGGACTGTACTGGGCTCGAACCAGTGACCTCTGCTGTGTGAAAGCAGCGCTCTGAACCAACTGAGCTAACAGTCCGAAGATTTTGGGGTGGCTTCGAAGAAAATTACTCAAGCATTTCTTAATTCATACCTCAATATAGAAATACTATATTAATATCCCGTCGCACTAATCAAATTCAGATGCTGTCTTTTGTCAAGAAGATCAAAAATGCGCATTCCTTTATTAATTATCACCGGGTTAACGAAAAAATTGAACTCGTCAATATGAAGGCCGGCTATCAATGATGAAACAAACCCAGCGCCGCCATCTACAAGG
>JAJPJP010000305.1 GCA_021324175.1 Chitinophagia bacterium | reverse complement strand
ACATGCCCATTAACCACAAATTCTATTCTACTTTTAATTCCCACCTGCTCTTTTTATCTACATATGTGAAAGAGGCTGCCTCTTTTGAGACAGCCTCTTTTTTTATTATGTGCCCTTCATGATTTGCTTGCAGATCCTTTTTTTATACTGCTGACGATAAAAACTAAAATACCAGCAAAAACAGTTGAACTTAAACCAATTGATTTTGTGATTAACCCGCCGGTTATGCAACCAACTAAAAAAGATGAAATAACATAACTTCCGTTTACGATTTTTATGCTAAGTTCATACTCCTGACGATTTTTAAATTTCAAGTGATGGGTTATATCAATAAACAATTGCGTTACGTTACCCGTCATTACTGTAGTGGGCGCAAGAATCTCTTTGGCAGAGAAACGTCCGTAAGCATTTTGTAATCCCAATGCAAAAACTACAAGCATTGGGATAATTACTTTAAAAACAAAGGCAATATTTTCGTATCTATAAAAATAGGTCATGCCCCCTGCTGTTATCAATAAGAGCCCTTCAATAATCAGTAATTTGTTGGTATTTCTTTTGGAAATATCGGAGTCATTAATAAGAAGGCTGCAAAAGACAATAGAAAGAATAAAAACAGGGACAGAAGTCAATTTTAACCAGGATAAAGCAATTTGATCTGTTACAATATCATAAGCGAAAACTACGAAATTACCTGTCACATGCGCAGAAAAAAGCCCGTCTACACCAACAAAGGTGGAGGTATCAGCATAGCCGGCTACGAAACTCAAGATGATGCTAACCTGTGTGATTGAATTGATTTTCATAAAAAAAAAATTATCTGAAAATAAATGATCTGTTGCTGCCGAATCAAAGTTAGTGGAGTAAAAAACTTGTCTCGCATTTACGTCGTCGTTCACTGCTTTATATAGTTCTTTAAAAGGAAGAGAAGTAGTAAAACACACGCAGCCATTCCCGCTGTGATAAGCATCATCATCGACAGATTGCTTCCCGATTCAAACCTTTGTAAGAATGTATAGGTAAGAATGACAAACAGTATGGTATCTGCGAAAAATAATATTGTATAAAGAGTTCTCATTAATTTTTATTCTGTGAAGGTAGTTTTCCTGAAAAATCATAAAAAACATCATTCGCCCAACAGGCGAAAGGAGTAGACGGAGAAGAGAGAAATCTTTGCTGGAGTGACAGGTTCTTCATCCATTGTTTCCAAATTCGCGATTATTCACGGCGCCTATAGATTTGGGCACTCTGGCGACAGTTCATGCCAATTGGCCGTTTATCTTTATTGAGATGAAACCCCTGCATGTATTTTTAGATTGCACATCGTGTGATGTGTTTGACATAAGCAGTTGGTTTTGGTCAGAGGCTGCATTTCCTTGCAGGCTGACTTTTTAGAAGATTGGCAGAAATATTTAATTTTAGACAATGAATACACTGATCATAGATGACAATAAAATCGCCAGAGCCACTACTCGTCAACTTGCCGACAGAGTAAGTGATTTGACGGTCATTGGAGAGTGCTCCAGTGCGATGGACGCCTATAATCTACTCCTTACACAGCCCGTTGATCTGCTCTTGCTCGATATCGAAATGCCCGGCATGACCGGTTTGGAACTGACCAAAAATCTTTTCAACAAACGCCCGGTCATCATTTTTATCACGTCTAAACGAGAGTATGCAGTCGATGCCTTTGATTTAAATGTAGCAGACTATATTGTAAAACCACTTACGGGCTCCCGGTTTATTCAGGCTATCGACAAAGCAAGGGACATATTGGAAAGTAACAAGGAAGAAGTTAAAATAAAAGAGGACGAGTTTATTTTTATACGGGATTCCAATATTGTGCGCAGGCTCAAACTGGATAAAATTTTATACGCAGAGGCAATGGGCGATTATGTCAAACTCTATACTCCGGAGAGATTCTATGCCGTGCATACCACATTAAAAGCAGCGGAAGAAAGACTGCCGCCTTCCAACTTCCTCAGAGTACATCGCTCTTTTATGGTAGCTATTGATAAGATCGACCGGGTGGAAAGTGGTGTCCTCATAGTAAATGGAAAACCGATCCCTGTGGCCGACGCTTACCGCAATACACTAAACAAGAGAATGAATATTTTGTAACACAAGGCCAATAGCGCTGGTATGACTACTAACCGGTTCATTTATTTCATACTTTCTGCATTCGTAGCAGGCAACCTGCTGCTAATTTTCGTTCAATACAATTCAGCGAAAAATATTGATAACCTTATTTCGGGTAATAAGAAATTGCAGCAGGAATTAATGGTCGATAACCAACTGCGGGAACTGGAGAGAAATCTGCTGTCCGCGGAAATTAAGATTAGGGGGGCGGTGGCAACAAACGATAGTAATTATTTTGACGGTGTCGATGATCTTATCGTCGAAGCGAAAGGGTACCTGGATTCTTTAAAGGGAATCGGCGAACATGAAAGCACTTTAAGAAACATTAACGGTCTGTATGCAGTAGCGGATGAAAAGCTGATCCTGAAAAACAGAATCCTGGACAGTTTTCGGCTGCAGGGTAAACTTGCCCCCGGGAGTTTTAGAACTATAATGGAACAAAGGAAACTGACCAACCTAGTTAATAATTTTAGCCGTAAAATTTATGATAGCCGTAAGCAGTTAATAGATTCTCTTTCGATCTCTGTCAGCACCAGTGGTCGGAACGCGCGCTCCTGGGGTACTACCATGATCATAGCCGTTTTAATCAGTGAAGCGGTGTTATTCTGGTATATCATCAGCAGGATCAGTCGGCAAAATCAATTAATTCAACAGTTGGATGCATCCGAAAAGAAGGTGCGAGAAGTTTCCATGATAAAGGAAAATTTCATGGCTAATATGAGTCATGAAATACGAACTCCCATGAATGCGATTATAGGATTTACCAATTTATTAAAGTCCAGGAACCGGGACCCGGAAATGATGGAATTTATAGGATCGATCCAAAAAGCAGGTGAAAATCTGCTGACGATCATTAATGATATTCTCGATCTTTCCAAAATTGAAGCAGGTATGATGCGAATTGAATCCGCGCCGTTTAGTATCCGGGGGCTTATTCAATCCATTCAAACACTGTTCGTTGAAAAAATCAATGAAAAAGGATTAGTCTACTCCGTAAATATAGATGACAATATCCCCGATACGCTGTCAGGAGATGCCAGCCGCCTTATTCAAATCCTGGTAAATATGGTAGGGAACGCCATCAAGTTCACGGCTAAAGGGACCATTCATATAAGCTTAAATAGCCAAGGTATATCGGAGAAGCATATCCGCATTGGCTTTCTAATAAGTGATACCGGCATTGGAATCGCTGAGGAGAAATTACCCGGCATTTTTGAGAGGTTTAGGCAGGCGGAAGATTCCATCACTAGGAAATTCGGCGGAACCGGGCTGGGCTTATCCATAGCAAAAGACCTGATCCTTTTGCAAAATGGAGAAATTGCAGTGGAAAGTGTGGTGGACAAAGGAACCATTTTCAGGTTCACCATTCCATATGAAATTATTCCCGCGAAAGGCAATATCGCGAAAATGGCTGAAGGTTCCGAATTGGAATATCCCGATTGGCAACATGTACGTATCCTGGTGGTTGACGATAATGAAATGAACCGGACACTACTCCGCCATTTGCTTCAGGAATGGAGACTTTCATTCGAGATGGTGACCAATGGGATCGAGGCACTTGATAAACTAAAAGCGCATAGATACGATCTTGTACTGATGGATATCCAGATGCCGGTGATGGATGGCTATACCACTGCAGAGGAAATTCGCTTGAAACTAAAACTGGATATTCCGATCATTGCAATGACCGCTCATGCCTTTGCTGGCGAGCGCGAGAAATGCCTGAGTTTCGGGATGAACGAATACATAACAAAACCGATCAACGAAAAGGAGCTATACCGGCTTATCAGGAAACTTGGAGGGATTGAAACCAGTACAGAGGTATTCAAAAAAAATATACATCATGAAGATGCGGCAGTCTATCAATATATCAATTTACAATACATGGAGGAAATCAGTTCAGGCGATAAACAATATGAAAAAACGGTGACCGGACTATTTATTGAGACAGTTCCCCTTGATGTAGAAATGCTGGAATTGGCGTTTGCTAATAAGGATTTAGCAAAGCTGAAAATAACAGCACATGAAATGAGAACGAATGTATCGGTAATGGGTCTTTTGGAAAGACTTCAAACTTACCTGGATGAATTGGAATATGAGCCTTTTGACGAATGCCACTTTCAACTAAGTGTCTTGTCCATAAAAACGATTTGCCTGAAAGCACTGGCAGAGGCGCGACATTTTTATTCTATGTTATAGCATAATTTTTATTTGAATAGGGCGCTGGAACGAAATGACTAACATTCATGTACAACCGAAAATATAAAAACACTTGTTAAAAAAACTATTTCAAGAGCTAAACCGCGGTCAAAAAAGGATTGATTTCCCTCTATTTCCTTGCCAAAATTCCAGAGAAAGGAAATCTTTGAACTGGACGGATATAGACCTTGTTTAGGGCTGAGGTCAAAACCTCCAAAATTTTTTCCGGAGATTTTTCTAAGTAGTTTCACCTATTAGGCGCCATTACAACCTCAGTGCCAGAACTTAAATGGTTTTCGAAGTTTATGAAATAATATTGATTGAAGGTAACTAAGTATTTAATTTCGAAATTGCCGACCGCTGAGTTGCTAAATCTTATTTATGCTTTTGAAAGAAGGTAGTCGATATTTGGTTGCTGCGTTTAATATTATTCTCGTATTGATAGCAATTCACTTTGCAAATCCTGTTATGGAACGGAATAAATACTCTATTACTTCAATTATCCTGACTGTTGTCGCAACGACTTTTGTTATTTTTCTGATCGATTTGATTGTCATATCTGTGTTCAGGCGATTTCGAAGACAACCAAAGCAATAAAGGACTGAAGTACCTCCAAAGTAAACAGAACGTTCAAATAAGATACTGTCCGCGCTGGGAAATTCAGGCGGACAGTTTTGTTTAGCTGTGATAGAATCCGCTAGCGCTTCGGCGGCATCATGTCATCATTT
>JAJPJP010000177.1 GCA_021324175.1 Chitinophagia bacterium | reverse complement strand
TTTGCTTTCAATTTTTTTGACCTCCTTATAATAATTACTTGTTTTATCCTTGACGTCAAATTTGTATGGTGGCTCCGGAAGGAATTGCCTTGGACTATCTATAACGAGCGTTCGTATTTCTCGCCAATGCGGTTCCATGGCCGGCGCGTACGCGGGAGGCGTAGGTACCCAGCGTCCTGGCGAATCGTTAACATTATATTCCGGGGCACCTCGTGTCTGCGCATAATTGTCGTGCTTGCTCCACTCCATAATAGCCGCCGACACAGTGTCCGAATAGGCGATGGAATTGTCGAAAACTTCAGTACTCATGCCATGCTCAGAAGCAAGATTCTTAAGACTATCGACATACTCTTTCATACTGCCTTCTGGAAAAGTGACTGCTTCTCCCAATTTGCAAAATGCGAGTAAGGACGCAAATTCGAAGTCAATTTGCTGGTCTTTGGCAGGTCTGGGTACGCTGGTGAGTCCATGGAGCTGGCCTGCAAGCGAATTGTATTGTTCGGGATATCCGGCCGCAATCACCTCATAACCTGCAATAGATGCATATAAATAATTCCGCGAAGCAACAATCGGCCCAAAGTTATTTCCCATAACCACTGTGTTTAACTCATGCACGGTATTGCAGTAGAGATTTGGGTCTTTGAATATTTTTTCGTAATCGTTTTTAGAATTACAGCACGTGAATACGATGCTGCACAGCGCAACAAAGAAGATCTTATTCATAAAATTTAAAATTAGTCGGCAGGCGGTGTTAGCCTTTAATTTATGCCGGAAAAAAAATTAAGAGGAAAAAAGTTTCAGCAAAAATCAGGCGGCTGTTCAGCCACGGGGATAAAACAATGTGACAAACCGGATCGGTCGAAGGCATATTCGATAGTGATGATTTGGCGAAAGACATCTATGTTCAAAGCATATTCTTCGAAATCATAGTCTGCTATAAAATTCTTGGAATTATTTGAGTGAGAGGAGGACTTCTTTCCCTGGCCATTTAGCTGTAAGTCATTCACCAGCTTGAAGAATTCATCTCGCGCTGTGCGCAGTTTGTTTACATCGTTATTCGGAATGCAAAGGTATTCCAGCGAATCATTATACAACCTCTTTTTTACGTACTTATATTGGATGCCCGAAATCTCAATCTCGCCATCTACCCGTTCAAAGGTTTTTGAGTTGTTATAATAAGCAAGGTGCTGCGTAGGGATTTTAATTGAAACTAACTCAGACTCATTGTAATTGTTGTCATCCAGCCGAGATTCCAAATTCGTATTTGCTTTGTCTTCTAATAAGGACGTGAGAAATCGATAGCCTAACCAATTAAAGAATAGAATAACAAGCAGTAGTATGGCCGCAACGCGTTTCACAATTTGGCAAGTTAGGAAATTTTATTTAACTGAATAGTTTTTCTTTTCAGTTCCTATGCCAATTAAATTCAAACTTTTCCAATTTGACGGTAATTTGGAACGGATCTGTATGAGTCCCTTTGGCGTAATATCAAGGCCGCCAAACCCCATCAATACAGACTGGAGGCAACCACCGGCCCCGGTGGCGAAATACGGATTCGTTCCCCCTTTCGTTTCTGCTATAACGCGAAAAGGGGGATCAAGATTGGGCAAATATGCATCGTGGAAGAAACGATATGCTTTTTCACCTTCGCCCAGTCGTGAATACAAAAGTGCGAATATGCCTTGAGTCATGGCGGGAGTTCCTTCATTTGGCACGCGTGTTTCGTAGTACTCGAGATCTTTTCTAATCTGGGCGGGATCAATTATTTCCTTGAGAGGGTAGGCCAGCAGGTTCACATCCGCTTGTTTTATGCCTCCGCCTTTATAGGAATCATATTCCCTGGTAACTCCGTTTTCCATTTTCAAAATGGGGATATTGTCTGCGACGAAATTCCAGTCAGCGCTTGGTGCAATTCCTAATATCTTGGCCGCGTCAGTCGCTGCTCTAAGCACCGCCTTCGCAGAGGCATTTGTAAAGGCGTCGTTATCTATGTTTTCAGCCCATTCATCAGCAGCAACGACATCGTCGATGTCAAACTTGCCGCTCCCGTTTCTTTCGACTCGGCTTGCCCAGAAATCTGCTGTTGCTGAAAGGATCGGCCATCCTTTTTCTCTAAGCCAGGATTTATCCTGGGTTACGCAATAATAGTTCCAGGCAGCAAGTCCGACGCAAGCAGTAATATGATGTTCGAACGGCCCGCTCAACGCCCAAACAGGCGTTTCTTCCACGCCAGTCGCTGCGCTTTCCCACGGATACATAGCTCCTTTGTATCCATGTGAAAATGCATTTTGCCTCGCAGCCTCAAGGCGATCATACCTGTAATCAATGAGGGATTTTGCAAGTTCAGGATGCAAAACCAAAAGAGCCGGAAACATCCACAGGTCTGCATCCCAAAATACATGTCCATTATAACCAAGTCCGCTTATGCCCATAGGAGATAAGCTTTGTGCCATCCCAGCGCGGGTAAACGAATAGAGATGGTAAAGCATGCTATGAATATCTTGCTGCGACTGTGGATCGCCTTCCACCAAAATGTCGCTCTTCCAAAGTTCGTCCCATGCCTTTTCGTGCGCTGAGACCAGCCGGTCCCTTCCTTCCAGTTTCGCAAATATAGTCAGGCGCTCAGCTTCGTTCAGGGGATCGTCGTTATGGGCGGAGGTGATAGAAGTACCAACAATCGAGAATCGGTAACTCTGTCCCGATTTAATTTGTTTGCTAAATTTTATCAGGTGCATGTTGTTATCCCACATCTCGTGAGTAACTCTCGGTTCCTGCCCTTTGCTTTCGGGGAAAATGAATGTATTCGATGCACACATGAGCAATTTGCCTGTTGGACTCTTGGCACTCGATGTAAGTAGGCTTATCAGGGCGTGGGGGCGATCGATTTCATTGAAATAATTCTGCACCTCCTTCAGCGCATCCGCTGCTTCCATGACGCTCGAAGCGACAATATTGATATCTTTTTTTGCAGTGATTGTAATATCCATCAGCACGGTGAATGGCAGGTGGCGAAGTGAATAGTATGTATAGGAGATGGTGGCCCTATCCAGGTAGTCAAATGTTGTTGTAAAATTCGCGTGATGCATATCAAGCTCCTGCGTCATATTTGAAATGTCTTTGGCGCTAACTCGCCGGTTATCAATGTCCATGTTCATGTTCAGAAGATTGAAACTGCGCAAAAAGTTGCTGACTCTTCCCCTACCATAGAGATCATATGCACCTGCAAGGACTACATCTTTCACCTTGAATGGCTCTGGTGATGAAACAATACCTATCATACCATTAGCGACTGTAACACCATAATAGTTTGATGGATCAATCCGGCCGGCGCTAATTTTCCAGGGATCCTGCGCGAGCGCCGCCGAGACCAAAAAGCAAAACGAAAGGGGAAGCCGTAAATTCAGCATTGGACAAATTTTATATTGCAAAATATTGATTTTGCGATAAAAAAATGATTCGGAAGTTAATTAATGCTACAGTCAAATTGACTGCACCTCCTTTGGTTAGCGAATATTTATCTTGGATTAGCTGCCTCCTTAATCTTGATAAAATTGCAAATCAGCAATGAATGGGGCGGCATTTTTTATTGAAGACTTTAGTTGATTCTTGTCCAACCATTATCCCTAAGCCAGTCCGCCAGGCGTTGCGGCCAGTTCTTCAGTGTTATAAATTCCGATCGATATCCCATATTAAATGCATGCGCTCCTTTCTCGTATAAATGCATTTCTACAGGCACTTTCGCCTTCCGATGCATCTGCAAGAGTTTAATTATGGGTTCAGAGCAGCATTCGTCACCATTGGCTGCGAGTAAGAACGTAGGCGGGGCATCTGATGGAACAGAATCGGGTACGGAGAGGGGGCCCGGATAAATTAAGATCTGAAAAGCAGGCCTTGGGCTTAGCATATCAATTTCCTCGTGGCTCGCTTCGTGATGTTCTTTAAACCGGTAGGATACCCAGCCGGCCACTTCTCCACCGGCGGAAAAACCCATGACTCCAAGACGACTAGTGTCAATTCGCAATTCCCGGGCTTTGTATTTTATGAGTCGAACAGCTCTGAAGATGTCTTGCATAGGATTTTCTTGCGTATAAGGCGAATGTTCCATTCGAAATAATCGGTACTTCAGTACAAGAGCAGTCACACCCAAACTGTTCAGGAATTTTGCCGCATCGCGGCCCTCTGCCTTATAAACCAGGTTCGTAAATCCACCACCAGGGCAAATCACTACGGCTGTGCCATTGGATTTATCGGGAGCAGGTTGATAGATGGTTATTGATGGATTATTAATATCCCTAACCCACCAGTCTTTAGCTTGCTCGGGGATATTTTTCATTCCTTCGAACCCTGGCGCACCCCCTTGCCACAGTGAGATTACAGTGGTACTATCCTGCGCATTGCCCATCACGATGGAAGCAAGAGTGATAACAAGAACGGTGATTGGCCTTTTGCGAAAATACCTGAACCAGCTGTTTTGCTGCATGTGTTGGTCAATTATACCCTTTGGGTAGTTCATGAAAAAAGACTTTTCAGGCTGACAGTTTATTTCATCGATAGGAGAAAACGTGGCACAACTTCAAGATATTATCGCCGAGGCGAACGAAAAGCTTCCTTGAAGAAGTTTCCCATATCGGTCAATTCGTAATTCCACGACTTAAGCATATTTGGTCCCCATTCAGGATCATAAACCCATGCGACCCAACTCATACCCCTGCCTTCAAGATAATGAGTAATCTGGTAGCCGTAGTGATTAGGTCCAATTGTTTCGCCTCGACGTAAGCTGAAACCAATCTCAGAAGCCATGACCGGGTAAGTTGACGCAGCAAACCCAAAATCCTCGTCCCATTTAGGCGGCCAGGGCTCCTGCCTTTTCCACGGATACGGATGGGAAACGTATGCTATATTTTCCGCATTTATAGGATTCTCTCTCACGGGTGTCAAATCATAAGCCCAATCAAATCCGGCGACAAGCGGAATTGTTTGTTTGTCAAACGACCGTATCAGGCTAATCAGATCTTCGTTGATTTTTTTCCATTCCGCCCACGAAATGCTTCCCAATTGGCCTCTGTAGGTAGTCGGCTCATTAAATAGCTCATAAAATGCGACCGTATTGTTGCCGGCAAAATGCCTGGAAATTGATTGCCAAAATTCATAAGTTTCCTTTTGAGTCGTGTTGTACATCGGATCTTGAAAAAGCTCCATTTTAAGATTTCCAATCGTGTGCCAGTCAATGATTACGTACAACCCCAAATCACTGCACCAGTCTATTGCTGAATCAAGCATTCTCAAATATTCCGCCGGAGTCCTTTCTCTCCATGCGACAGGATGTACGGGTATGCGAACGAGCTGCGCTCCTAGCTCCTTGATTTTTTCAAAATGATTTTTGTTCCAGTGTCCCTGGCTCTCAATCTTATCTGGATCCGAAATCGACAATCCGCGAAACTGAACGGTATCTCCTTTTGCATTGACGAACTTGTTTCGAAAAACGTGTATTGCGGGCAACAATGAACCTTTCGGGGTTTTTTTTGCTGCTGCTGGATAAGTATCCCTCCACCAGAAATGTGTTCGTCGACCCGAAGAATCCTGGGCCCAAGTTCGACCCGTACACGCGGATAAAAGGACTCCGGATAATAAAAACCGAATGGCCTGGCAATTATAATGTCGTCGCAAGTTATACATCTAATCTTGAGATGAAGGAACATAAATGTAGGGAAATCATACCCATCGTAGGTTGAAATGCCTCATATATTTTGCTGTTCATTGCGTATTTCTAAAGAACTCAAATATTTTTTCGGACGCATTAAAATCCCGACATACTCGCCCAATTAGAAATTTGGGAAGATATTGTGAGCCGCCTGGCCAGGTATGTCCTCCACCAACTACTTTAATGAATTCTACTGGCGTACCGCCGCCGGAATAAAAATAATCAATTGCATGGCAGCCATCCTCGGGATCTATGTCGGGTATATTGGTAATCAGTGGCCTCGGGTTGCAATTGTACATTTTTACCAATTTCGCCAAAAGCTCCTCGGAGGGCAGCATATCCGCGTCCTCATTTTCTTCATTTCGTTTGTTTAGCTTTCCCGGGCCACCCTCATAACTGACGAATTTATCTTCAGTCCCATTTATCATCAGGACGGGAATATGGCGTTTTAATTCGTAGTCGGCAGCTACCGTTCTTGAGATCCCGCCGCAGACGGGCGCAATCGCTCGAATTTTATCCGGCAATTTATAAGCGAGATAGAAGCTAAACATCCCGCCTCTTGAGATACCCGTACAATAAATGCGTAAGGGATCAGCATAATAGTCAAAGATCAGCGTATCAATAAGATTCGAGATAAAATGAACGTCATCTACAGTGCTATCGAGGTTCTTCACCCGGCTCGATATTCCTGGCATCGACCATGCTTTGTTAACTGCATTTGGATAAACAACGATAAAAATGTCTTGATCAGCGAGGGGATTAAAGTCGTAAAACTTAGCGGTCTTTTTATATGACCCTCCTCCTCCGTGAAAGGCAAGTATTACGGGATATTTCTTCTCGCGTGAAAATCCGGGAGGCAGATGGATCTGATACTGTCTCAACCGGCCATCGACTTTAAGCGTTTTGTCTAAATCTTGCGACAGCGCGTGGTCGGTTACCAATGAAGCTAAGATTGCAATAATGGCAAAAAATCGTTTTGTCATGGAAAACTAGTATTTGTAAAAATATGCAATTCAATAAAAAAAGAGGCTGTCTCAAAAGAGGCAGCCTCTTTCACATATGTAGATAAAAAGAGCAGGTGGGAATTAAAAGTAGAATAGAATTTGTGGTTAATGGGCATGT
>JAJPJP010000291.1 GCA_021324175.1 Chitinophagia bacterium | reverse complement strand
CGCTTTTTCTCGTCCTGACTTCGATCACCGGCTTGTACCCCGGAACTCCGGTCCTCAATTTTTCATTTACGGCGTAAAACGCATTATTGTATAAGTTCAGAAGGACCCGGCCGATATCTTGTGAGACGACGTTGATGATCCCGATATTGTCGTCAAAATCAGTTTTAATATCGGCATTAAAGTTTTTATCCTTCGCCCGCAACCCGTGGTAAGCCAGCCGTAAATATTCGTCCGACAGCGCATTGATATCCGTTGGCTCCTTTTGGCCGGCACTTTTCTGTGAGTGCTGTAGCATTCCTCTCACAATCGAATCTGCGCGCTTGCCGTGGAAGGTTATTTTTTCCTGATTTGCTTTAATGCCTTCGAGGATGTTTTTTAGTTCAGCGAGGTCATTTTTTTGACGGGCTGTCTCCGCCTCTGCAGCAAATTCCCCGTTGATTTCCGAGAAATTATTTACAAAATTCAGCGGGTTTTGGATTTCATGAGCGATGCCGGCGGTCAGTTCGCCCAACGAAGCCATTTTTTCCTGTTGTATTAGCTGCGCCTGTGTTGATTTAAGATCATCGAGCGTCTTTTCGATAAGCTCGTTTTTGCCCCGAAGGAGGAGCCTTGCTTTCCTTTCTTTTTGATTATTGCGATAAAGAAAAATCGCCACGATGACCAGAACGGCCACCCCGCCGGCAAGAGCATATTGTTTTAGCCTGGTTTGGTAAGCTGCCTTTGCGGCTTCGATTTCCGCTTGACGACGCTGTTCCTGGACAACAATGCTTTGAACGGCTTCTATGTTGCCTGCGCCAAAAACGCTGTCTTTATATTCATCCGCCATTTTCAGATACCGAATTGACTCGCGTGTGTCCTTCGGTTCATATAATTCAGCGAGCAGTGCTGCCGCTTCCTGGATCGTCTCCTTCTGAGTAATCATTCTTGATACCTGGAGGCCTTTCTCTGCGTACGCAATCGCCGAATCCGATTGCCCGGTTTCCATGTACAGTTTGGCAATCCTATTGTAAGCGTACGCCTGGGCCCGTCCCTCATTTTTTCGAAGCGAAATTTCCAGACTTTCGCGATAATAGTCCAGCGCCTCAGGCCGCCTGCCGGATTTCAATTGGATATCTCCCAGCGTCTGGAAGACCTTAGGCTCTTCATTGTGGAAATCTCGAAAAACGCCGAGCGCTTTGTGTTCATAAAAGTTCGCTGAATCCAGCTGACCCAGCCCCGTAAAAGCGTTTCCCATATCAAAATATCCATAACCAAGGCCGATACTATCGAAGTCGACCATGGCATTTTCCTGCAGGTAAGGCATGGCCTGTCCAAAGTCCTTTAGATCGATGTATACCTCGCCAATTCCATCCAGGGCGCCTCCGGCGTACTTTTCCATTTTATTTTCCCGGGCTAATTGCAATGCCCTGAAACCCAACTCCAGTGACCTGGCCAGGTTTCCCTGCTGTTCTTTAACGATGCACATGAATCCGAGCGCCTCTATTTGCCCTCGGACATAGTTGGCTGTTTCCGCCTCCTTAAGCGCCTCCCCGCCATAAAGCATTGCAGAATCAGTATTTCCAAGACGGTGAAAAAGGCAAAGCTGAACAAGTGCTTCGATCCTGGTGGTCTCATTCCTGGCCATGGCGAGCTGATCGTGAAGGCTGTCGATGATCTGTTTTGTCTGCGAAAGTCCCGACAAAAAAATGCTGGACACCAGGAAAGCCGTGATGCATATCCTTGTCATGATGATCCCTGGTTTATTAAATCGGGATGCAAAATGGCAGCGAGTAGATAAAATTGTCTCATTGCAGGTCCTGGTCTGGCGTACTCAATTTGCCCGAATAAATGTATGAATTTCGTTGATATCACCGTTTTACAACCCTGTAAAAAATGAATAGCTCTCGACAGTTACCAAATTGATCACACAGAACGCCGGGAAATGCCTTGAATTAAATGGTTTTGGTATGGCACCCAGATGCCCCGGCGACGAACAGGGATTAGATTAAAAAACATTCTGAGCCGCCGGTCTCTTTGAATTAAAATGAAGAAATTATTTTCTTATTGAATAACTTAGCGACCCATCATTTCTTCTTTTTCGCGCTTTTGTCAAGATATGTTGTAGGGCCATCCTTTTGGACTGTCGCCTTTATATTTTTAAAAACTGCATAGATGGCCATCGCGTGGCCGTGCCCCAAATCAAAATCCTTTTTCAGCCATGCTATGATGTCGCCGGCTTTTGTCTTTGGCGTTAGATTCCCGTTTTTGAGAAAGCCTTTTTGCTCTGCCATTTTCTTAAAGTCATGGGGCGAAAGACCGGTCTTTGTCTTGATGTTGTCAATGTAAGCCTGGAAGGACATGATTGCAAAAATACGAGAAATATAGGCCGCACATGCGCGACGAGCCTGCCATGACGTATAAGTCCTGGAATATTATGACATAAAAAACCTCATTTCCTGGCAATCATTAATCATGCAAATTGGAAGGATTAAGATATATATTTGATCCAATCTATCACCTATGATCGACCGTAAACTAAAATCTCTTCAATGGAAGTTCAACACCACCCGCATCCGGGGAAAAAATCTTTTAAGGAATATATACTGGAGTTCTTCATGATATTTCTTGCCGTAACCATGGGGTTTTTTGCAGAGAATCTAAGAGAATATTTCAAGGATCAGGCAGAAATTCAAAATGACGTTCAAAGTATGGTGAGCGATTTGCGCTCGGATACCGCCATGTACAATTTTTATATATCCAGCAACCAGCTGAGCGACCGCCGGATAGATACGCTCATCTCCATGTTGAAGAAAGATCGATCGAATACTGCAGAAATTTATTTTCTGGCAAGATATATAACCGCCAACAATAATACTTTCACACCGACTACCAAGACCTTTGAATTGATGAAAAGCTCGGATGCCTTAAAGCTGGTTCGGTCGAGGAATCTTTTGGACAGTATCTCAGAATATTATCAATTGTTGCAATATTTTCCTGGCGTCAATAATCTTCAAAATGAAAAGCTGTCTGCAGTCCATTTGGCGAATGGGCAACTATTCGACGGTTATACGTTTCAGAAAATGTTTGATGTAGTTCCCACTGAACTAAGCGTAGTGGGGAACATAAAAAAGCCGCAGGAGAATGTTCCATTGCTTTCGGATAACCGGGTTGCAATCAATGCAGTCATTATAGCATATCATTATTTGTACGCCGTTACGGAGGTCAATAACAAAGGCGCATTAGTCCGGTGCCAGATGGCGTCAAGGCTTATCAATTTATTAAAGAGAGAATATGGCATGCCTTAAATAGCGGATAGGGAAGTTTGAAATGAGAGCCGACTTTTGGCTTGTTCATTTTATTTTCAAAAATGATATTCGTTGTTTATCATCTCAAAGGGATTCGTCGCTCCGCGACAGGGCATCCGTTCATCCATCATACCAGTTCTTTTATAGATAGCTCCTCGCCGGTGAGGGCGAAGTACATGTTTTGAAATTGGTGTACAAACCTGATATCATATTTAGGATAAATGACGCCAACCTCATTGGTTTCCGTGTCATGAACGAGCAATGAAGCATGCGTTTTTTTCCAATGGTCTCCTTCGACGATGGTATTCAATTCGGTAATTGCCGATTCAAACGCTGAATTATACGGTAGGCAATAGACTCCTTTGCTACTTTCGTGCTCCTTGGCGCCAAATGCCTCCAACCACTCGATTGTGAGTGGTATCGGGTTTACTTCTTCCGAATGCTTTTTTATTAAATTGCTTGCGGAGCCATAGTTCCCATGATTGAAAAGCACAACGCCATCCATGGAAATTTCATTTACGATATCGATGTCGTAAATGTCACCGAATTCCAAAGGGTCATCCACGGGTGGTTTTTTGGTGATGTAGAGATCTGCCGGATCGTTGGTCGTAACGAAATTGCCGATCCGTAATTCTTTGACGTTAATCATATGATCAAAAATAAGGGGTAAATGGGATTATTCCAGACAAGCGGTCTCCCTCGCCTATCCAAACTAAGTCGAATAGCTCGGACTTTCGGGCGCTTT
Organism: Chitinophagia bacterium; assembly: GCA_021324175.1. GTDB lineage: Bacteria > Bacteroidota > Bacteroidia > Chitinophagales > Chitinophagaceae > Puia. The sequence continues at coordinate 589 of JAJPJP010000291.1, read as the reverse complement.
CTAAAGCAAAAAGCCCCCAGTGGTACACTTTTCGACAATTATTTACAGTCAATTGGCAAATAGAGATTTTTGCACTATTTTGAATCTAACCATTAGCATTAATCAGCTCAATTTTTCCCTTATGAATTTTTCTCTGCGTTCCGGACAAGCGGAAGATGCCACGGCGTGCGGAGTCATTTGCTATCGGGCATTTAAGGCCATTGCAGAAGAGCATCACTTTCCACCGGATTTTCCAGATGTTGAAACGGCCGTCGGATTAATGAACCATATTTTGTCCAATGCAAGCGCATATTCCGTGGTAGCTGAAGCAGAAGGACAAATCGTGGGGAGCAATTTTCTTTGGGAAAATCCCTTTATTGCGGGTGTGGGTCCCATAACTGTCGACCCATCCTGCCAGAATGCTGCCGTAGGGAGAAAGCTGATGGAGCGGGTTCTTCATCGGGCAGAAGAACTCAGACTTGCTGGCGTAAGATTGGTTCAGGCTGCTTATCATAACCGATCATTAGCGCTTTATACAAAACTGGGATTCGATGTACGGGAGCCGCTTTCCGTCATGCAGGGTGCGGCACTAGGCATCAATTTTTCTGGT
>JAJPJP010000157.1 GCA_021324175.1 Chitinophagia bacterium | reverse complement strand
CACTTCCCCTTTCAAGGCCACCGTGAAGGAAAACAATTAAAGGATAGTCTTTTTGCGGCTGATAATCTTCCGGATATAAAATTCTGTAGCGTAGCGTGTCCCCGCCGCGCACAAACAATTTCTTTTGATAAGCGCTCAGGTCCTGCCCGATGGATACCTGCATGCCTGTCAACAGTGCAAGAAATGGGACTATTTTTTTCATGCCCGTGATGTCACGCCGGGCTCAGCGGCTGCAGCATGCTTACCCGGTTGCTTTCAGTATCCTGGAAGGAGATCCAAAGGCCTACCCCGGGGATCATCATGGGCTCCATGCTGGCTTCGCCCTTTTCATTCATCGCCCCGAGTATCTTTCCCCCGGCGCTTTCCACCGCTTTCATGGCCGCCTTGATATCCTGAACGGCGATAACGATGGAAGGCGGGTGCGAAAGCGGACTTTCTTGTTTCTGGTAAAATCCGCCGTTGATCGTTCCCGGCGTTTTCACCATCCCTTTCTCATCGGTTTCGGTGGTCTGGGCGAGGATGTAGTTCCCCATTTCGGCGCCCATCTGCTGCAGCTTCCAGTCAAATGCTGACTGGTAAAACTTTTTCATGCGTTCATTATCGAAGTATCCCATTTCAAAATGGATGACAGGATTCATGCTCATATTTGATGTATTTGGTGGCTTGATTGATCCTAAAATTAAGTAAATCCGGATCAAAATGTGAGAAAGCCAGCTCACTCACGTTTCAAAAAAAAGCAAGCTGGCTTTTCGTCGATGAAGGGAGTAATCAAATGAAGAACTGTTCTGAAATGATCTTACCGTCTTTGACGTGGTAAACGCAAAGTTCGGACATGTCCATGCGCTTCCCGTCCTTCATGGTTGCGTCCAGGTGCATGGTAACGGAAAAAGAATTCCCGGCTACCAGTGGCTCAGAAACTTCGTGCGAATGATTCTTTTCAACCATTTCGTTCCATTTTTTCCCTTTCGCAAGGATCGCATGCTGGCCGTGTGTTTCCTTTTCGAACATTGCGGAAGCCATCGGTTCAATACTGACTGCGTCCCTGGAAAACAATTCCTTCACGGCGTCTTCGAATTGGCCTTTTTCACAAAGGCTTTTTAGCCTCTTGGCAATCTGCTTGGTTGACATCGTGGCAACATCTGTAGTGCTCATAATTGATAATTTAAAGATGAGGTAATGGGAAAGTTGCCACAAATATTGTGCTACCGCAGGCCCGGAATAGTTAACTTTTTGCGGAAGCGGGGTTATCGAATTAAGAATAGGCTTTACCTTAAAGTTTCAATGCCCCGCTGCAAGAGACACTCATTCAGGGAGTTCGTCGGCGCCGGGGAGCCCTTCCTATTTCTTGGTGAAGAAAAAAGCAACCGTTAACAATAAAAGCAAACCAAGTCCAATAATTCTAGCCACTTTTTTTGGCATTTGTTCTTTTGTGATTCTCAAATAGGTTTTGGCGTAACTTTTTGGAAAGAATATCAACCACAAGCCAACAGATCCAAATATCAGATACCCGAGATAATACTGAAAATCCATTTTTGTATTCTTAATTTGATCCCGTTAATATGGTAAAAGCTAATCCCTTAATTCGGATAATCATTTGCAATTATTGCTTGCGCTGAGCAAGAGATGTGCAGTCAAAGGCTCTATCCCTGCCTTACACCAATTCAATTCCAAATCAGCCTGAAGCTGCCTCATTTCCTGCGATTGCAAAAAAAAGAATGCAAACCAAGACAAAAAAAATTATTCCAGCAACTCTAGGCCCCTTATAATCGTATTGTAAGTTTTTTCTAGTGAGCCATGAAAGCACCTTGACGTAATATTTTGGAAAAAAAATTAGTCCCAACGAATAAGATCCGAAAATTACAAATCCCAAGATATTTTGAAATTCTCTATTCATATTTTTTTTAGAGTTGGTCCCGCTGACAGTAAAAAATACTATTTTTCTCTGATAAGAGCAACTTCAAAACACTACAGACTTCACCAACTTATAGCCCGGATATGAGATGTTAGTGCTAATGGTGTTTAATTTCAACTAAGACCAGCTTGGGCGGGGAAATGCTCCTATAAAATACCATTTTCGTCCGATCGCCATTTTTTGAGAGATAATTTTTATTTACCCAACAGAGTTGCAACTATTGGGCATCGTTGTGACACCTCCTTGTACTGCAACAACCCTATTCGACATTATAATAAATAATGAATCTGGAAGTGCCGTAGGGCACGGGAGGAGACATAACTTTTTAATCGACGCCTTCTACCGAAACTCATTTTAATTTATAGCGGAAAATCCGGACGAATAAATCATCGATATCCCATATTTAATTCCTGCGCCTGTTCAGCCAAAAAATCGAGTTGCTTTTTCCTGATGCGCATCAGTTTATCCTGGTATTCAAGCAGGTCTTTTAATTCGATTCTCCGGTGAGTACCTGCTTTCTTGAAGGGAATAGCTCCGGCTTCCAGCAATTTTACCAGGTGTGGGCGCGAGACCTTGAGCATGTCCGCTGCCTGTTGCGTACTGACAACGGAGTCCAAGGGGATCAGGGTAACCGTTCTTCCCTGCGCCATGCTGTGTAAAATATCAGACAAGAGATCAAATGCTTTTTTAGGGATTTTTAAAAACTCTCCGCTTTCCTGAAATTTTATATGGGCAATTCCTCCGCCGCCGGCCGCATGAAGCCCCAAGCTCACCCGTTCGATGCTTGCAATGGAGGATTGAGCTATCTGCTGGTCCTTCCTGGTTGTCCTTTCAATAACTGCTTCCATGGAATTTTCTGTTTATATAAAAATATGTAAACGAAATAAACGAAACAAGTAAATAGCGTTAAATATCCTACTGAAGCTATAGAGCCCAATTCGGCATTGACCCAGACAGTTTGCCGAATTCTGACAATGACTATCCAAAAGATGCGGATGGAATTACTGAAGAATATATTTGTGGGATAAAAAACCCAAGTGATGGAAGTTGCCTATATCCAAGACCTTCACAATAAATACCAAAATGAAATCTTTTTCAAACCCATTAGTGGTCCTTTTACTCACGATAGCCTTTTCATCTTGTTCTGGAAAGTTAACGCCAGGAAAATATGTTTATAAAGCTAATAAAAGCTACTTTGAGATAGATGAGAATGGCAACTACCATTATTCTACTATCGGTGACGTGCATGGTGTGGCGATGTTTTCTAAAGGGAAAAGCATATTCAATAAAGGTGAGGTTAATTTTATCCCTGACAGTTCGTATTTTTTCCATATCAGTGTTTTAAGATATCACTTTGACCCTGCTCTTATAGGTCGTAGAAAAATCATCCTCGACGTCCCAGACAGTATTTTGTCAAAGTTTCATTTTAGCTTTAATAATGACACGGCAAGTTCAGTTATCAATTTTGATAATTGTCGTTTTGTCATCTACAAACCTTCATTGCCAAGTTTCCAAGATGGATCACTTATTTTAAGAGCAAAGCTGGCTGACAGTATTGCGATATTGCCCCGATTATTACACGACTCCATAACGAGCAATAGTATTGAGTTTTTTGACGTAAATAATAATGACCCTAATAATAAACCGTGGAAT
>JAJPJP010000373.1 GCA_021324175.1 Chitinophagia bacterium | reverse complement strand
TGAGCCGCCAGCCTTTCCAGGTTGAGGACCGTCGCAGGGTGCTTCCACATGTCTTCGTCCATGGCAGGAGCCACGATCACGGGGCATCTCGCGGAAAGGTAAACGGCCAGCAGGAGATTATCGCAAAGGCCACCCGCCATCCTGGCCAGTGTATTACAGCTGAGGGGAGCGACAACCATCAGGTCGGCCCACCTCCCCAATTCGACATGATTATTCCAGGTTTCGTCGTCTTTCAGCCCGGTGAGGACGCGGTTCTTCGAGAGGGTGGAAACTGACAGGGGTGTAATAAAGTCGCCGGCGGCAGGCGTCATCACGCACCTGACCTCCGCGCCGGCTTTAACAAGTTGCCTGATGAGCAGCAACGCCTTATAAGCGGCGATGCTTCCGGTGATTCCCAGGATTATCTTTTTCCCCTTCATCCGTGAAATAAAATTAGTCGAATTATTTAAGGATCGAACCGACGATTTTCTTAAAAAAAAAACGATGACCTGGTTGTCATCGCGCCGAAATCCGGGGTCAGTTCACCTAGCTGAACAGGTCGTCCTCGTTTTTCCTGTAGTAGATCTTGTCTTCCAGGAATTCCTGCGTAGCCAGCAGCGCAGAATTTGGCATCCGCTCATAGGCCTTCGAAATTTCGATCTGCTCCTTGTTTTCGTGTATTTCCTCCAGGTTGTCCGTATGGCTGGCAAACTCCTCGAGCTTGTTGTGCAGCTCTTCCTTGAGCGATACGTTGATCTGGTTGGCCCTCTTGGCTACGATCGAGATGGACTCGTAAAGATTTCCTGTCTTGCCTTTGATCTCGTTGAGGTTCTTGGTCTCCACGACATTGGCTGTATTGGCGCTAACTTGTCTTCTTAACCGGCTCATTTTTTAAATTTTTTATATTGTTTTGGGATGAAGTCAGGTAGTTTTGAACCTCCTTGCTTAATTTACTATCCGGGAAACGATCCATAAAATCATTGCAGTCTGTAATCACCTGCTGAAACCGGTCTTCCTTTCTTTCTTCGATGCTCAACGCGGCAAATTGATAGTCGGCCCTGATGACATAAAGTTTGTAAATATCGCCTTTTTGCGAATCCGGGTAACTGTTGAGCAGGGTGGTGAAGGTAATGGATGCTGCCTTAAAAAGACTCATGTCGTAATATAACTGGGCGCTTTCAAAATCTTTGAGTTCAAGCTTGACGCGGCACTTGTCAATGATATCGGTCGCGTCTTTGATTCGCGGAGATCCCGGGTGCGTATTGATAAATGCCTGCATAAAGCCGATGGTCTTTGTGGTATTGGTCTGGTCCAGTTCGGCCTTTGGCGATTGTTTGAAAAAGCAAAAAGCGCGCATATATTCCATCTCCTCGGCCTTCTGGCTATTGGGAAAGACTTCGACAAATCCCTTGAAAAGATTCTCGGCGTTGGTGTAATCCTTCAGATAGAATGAGCAGAAGGCAAACTTATAATAGAGATCCTCGAATTGCGCACTGGCCTTGAATATCGGGAACAACTCCTCATACAGTTGCTCTGCGTGGTTATAGTCCTTTTTTACAAAGTACTTCTCAGCCATCCGGAGTTTGTATTCGTTATCCTTGCTTTTCATGATTTTCGCAAAGCTTGCATTGCGCTTGTGATTCCAAAAGGCAATACTGTTCCCCGTATTGGAAAGAAAGGTGCAGGAAGAAAAGGCAAATGCGACAGCAAGGATGAAAACGAAGAATCTCATAAAGGGCTGCAAAGTTACGACTTTTAAGCAAAAATGAAACTAAACCCCTGCGGGCCCAAAATTTATCAGTTAATGATAACTTAATAAAAAAACCCCCGGGACTACCCGGGGGTTTGCTGTATTTCAACCAATTAGTTGATTAATGTTTCTTCCGGAGATTCGGGTGGGGAGCCGGTACCGTGTTCGGACCTTCTTCACCTGTGCCGTCTTTCAGATCGATGGTATTTTCATCACCGCCGGTCTGCGCATACCTGAAGATAAATCTGTCGCCGCTGACTCCTTCTTTTTCGATCAGGTAAGTGATCACCTGGTTCACGCGATCCCAGCTCAGTTGTTGTGCTGCTTTGCTGGATTCGCCGTAACCTACGACAGCCACCTTACAATTCGGGTTATTCCGCATTTTTTCCGCTACGCTGGCAAGAAGCGCCTTGGCATCCTTGCTGAGGGTAACTGATTTGCCCTTGAAGGTAACGCTTGGCAGATCGCCGATATTACATTTCGACCTTGGACCACCGTAAGCTCCCGAGTCGAGCATCGCTTTGATGTCCTTACAGCATTGCGGATCGGGGCATTTACCTACGCCGTCTGCATCAACGGGCTGACAGATCGTCGGCGTGATCAGTTCCTTATCCCTGCAGTCCGGAACGCCGTCACCATCCGTATCGCGGCTCACGCCATGCGTATCAACCGGGCAACCCTTGGGCGTGTTGGGCTCCAGGTCAAACTGGTCAGTCACGCCGTCACCGTCGGAATCATCCAAAATGGGTTTGGGAAGTTTCATGTGACGCGGCGCATTGATTTCGCTGTAAGCATAGTCCAGCGGATTGAGCCACCACAAAGGTTCGACTGCCTTGTTCCCGATATTGTAGTTTAAACCGAGGCTCACGAATCCATAAGAGTCCCAATCCCTCGACTGGGCTGTCTGCGTAAGCCCGTTTTCCTGCCACTGCTGACCGTCAAGCAAATCCGATTTCAGGGCAGTATGTTTGAATTCGAGGGCGATATTAAATTTGTTGTTCAGTTTGTATTCAGCCCCTGCGCCCACGACAAACACGGGATAAAGCGGCCAGCCGCCGAGTTTGGGATGCCCCGGGTCTTCTTCGGCCTGCGTGTCAAATTTTCCGGTCATGATCGCCTTCACCGCTTTTCTGATGGCTTTCCGGTTGGCATACCCGAATCCGCCCGGAGTCGCAGCATACTGGTTATACAGCGCGTCAAAAGCCGCCGCATAGTTTCCACTCCCGTTATGTGTGTTCACCCACGTGTTATAGCGGGCCAGTCCAAAACCCGCAAAGCCGTAGACATTAAATCCTGTCTTCGCTTTGTGGAACCGGATGTTATTTAGCGTAAATACGCCCTGCAGGGACAGTTCATTGACGGTCGTACGATAGTTATAAAATACCTTGTCGACTCCCGCAACATAGCCCTGATTAACCCACGCAGGATTTTTTGAAAAATCCGTTGACGGCTCAAAATTCAATCCTTTCATTCGCAACCAGTCAAATTCGCCGCGCAAGGAGAATACATACCCAATCGCCTTTCGAACATTGAGTCCCAATCCTCCCGTCGGACCCCAATACCTGACGTCCGTCGCACCAAATGGCAAACCCCCTTTTATCCCGATTTCCCACTGGTTACGCGGCATGGCAGGAAAAGGATATGCATTTTGTAAAAATTCGTTATGCTGCGGTAATCGCTTGGAGGGGATAAGTGAGGAGTCCCGTACATCGTAGCTGCTAGCGCTCACCTGAGCCAGCGACACCGACGCAAACACACTGAACAGGACGCCTAATATTACGTACTTTTTGCTTGCCATAACTGAAGTTTATTGTGAATGAATGATTTAACAGTCCGAAGAATATGTGCAAAAATATTGATTGATGAGGAAAAACCAAATTTTTTTCGTGTATACATAGTTATTAACAAGCGGAAAGTCAGGCTAAAGGAATGAAATATTAAGCCGGCCATTGGAAATAAAAGTAGGCGCAAAATAGTAATTTGCCTGCCAGTAGTTAATGAACACACCAAGAATAATATCCGAGGAGTTATCCATATTTGAAAAGAAATTCAAAGAAGCCGTAAAAAGCGACACGCCACTTTTGGACCGGATCATGCGCTTTATCGTCAATCGAAAGGGAAAGCAACTGCGCCCGATGTTCGTCCTTCTTTCCGCCAGGCTTTGCGGCGAAATAAACGATGCGACTTACCGCGCAGCGTCACTGGTCGAAATGTTGCACACCGCCAGCCTGGTGCATGATGACGTCATTGATGAATCGCTTGAACGGCGCGGTTTTTTTTCAACTTATGCTTTGTGGAAAACTAAAATTTCCGTTCTCGTCGGTGATTATCTTTTCGCCAAAGGCATGCTGCTTTCATTGGACCACGACGATTTCAGGATCCTGCAAATCCTCTCTGTCCCGGTTCGCCTGATGAGCGAAGGCGAATTGATGCAATTGGAAAAATCGCGCTTGCTTGACATCAGCGAAGACGTGTACTTTGACATCATTCGCAGCAAAACCGCTTCATTGCTTGCCTCGGCCTGCGCGGCAGGTGCTTATTCTGCATGCCGCGATGACCAATTGACGGAAAAGCTAAGAGTGTTTGGGGAAAAGGCCGGCATTGCTTTCCAGATCAAAGACGATCTTTTTGATTATGGAAATGTATCGGTCGGAAAACCCACGGGGAACGACATCAAGGAAAAAAAAATCACGCTGCCGCTTATTTTTACATTGAACAAGGCGGGACAAGCCGGCAGAAGGGAATTAATCTATATCATTAAAAACAAAAATAAGGATAGCGAAAAAGTGCAATGGGTGATTGACCGGGTCATTGAAGCAGGAGGTATCGACTATGCCTCGGCAAAAATGCTCGCCTGCCGCGAGGAAGCGTTTGAAGCGCTTTTTGAATTCGAGCGCAATGAAACAAGAGACGCGCTGGAAGAGCTTGTCAGGTTTACAACCGACCGAAAATACTGACTCATCCCACTGAAAAATCCGGATGCAAAAAAGGTGGAATATATTACATGTTGACAATAAGAAATCTCTCGCACTGCAGGAAGGCCTGAAAATCAGTCCCGCTTTGTGTCGCGTCCTGGCAGGCCGCGGGGTGGAGACCTACGAACAGGCAAGGCAATATTTCCGGCCCCGGCTTGATGAGTTGCATGATCCCTGGCTGATGAAGGATATGGACAAAGCTGCAGACAGGGTTCTTTCGGCGATATCGGCCAGGGAAAAAATATTGATTTTCGGGGATTATGACGTCGACGGCACAACGGCCGTGGCCTGCATGTTCATGTTTCTGAAAAAAAATTACGCTGAAGAAAGGCTCGACTTTTATATTCCGAACCGCTACCGCGAAGGTTATGGCATTTCGAAAGCAGGGATCGACTTTGCGATTGAAAATCATTTTTCGCTGATCATCGCCCTGGATTGTGGAATCAAATCAAATGACCTGATCGGCTACGCGGCGGCAGCCGGCATAGACTTTATCGTTTGTGATCATCACCTGCCCGATCCTGTCCTCCCTCCTGCCGTTGCCATACTCAACCCAAAACAGATTGGATGTAACTACCCCTACAGGGAACTTTCAGGCTGCGGCATCGGATTCAAATTAATGACGGCTTTGTCCCTACGCATCGGTCGCGATCCGGCAGATTTGACAAATTATCTTGACCTGGTGGCTACTTCCATTGCTGCCGACGTCGTCCCGATGACAGGTGAAAACCGCATACTCGCTTATTTTGGTTTGCAAAAGGCGAACAATTCGCCAAATGCCGGCATTGCTTCGCTCATTGAACTCAGCGGCCTCAAAAATTCGCTGACCATCAACAACCTGGTATTCATGATTGCGCCGCGGGTCAATGCTGCCGGCCGGATGGACGATGCCCGCAAAGCGGTTCAGATGTTTATTTCGTCCAGCTTCGAAGAGGCAAAACGGTATGCGGAAATGCTTCATTCCGACAATGACGATCGAAAGGAAGCCGATCTGCAGATCACTGAAGAAGCGCTGGTCATGATCGAATCGGATAAAGACCTGATCAATAAAAAAACAACGGTAGTATTTCAGCCGCACTGGAATAAAGGCGTCGTGGGCATCGTCGCCTCCAGGCTGATCGAGCGATATTACCGGCCCACCGTGGTGCTCACGCGAAGCGGCGAAGTCCTGGCAGGCAGCGCCAGAAGTGTCAGCGGATTCAATTTGTATGAAGCCGTTCACGCATGCCGTGACCACCTGCTGGGCTATGGTGGTCATTTCGCAGCGGCGGGAATGACATTGTTGCCAGAGGCGATATCGTCGTTTACCGAAAAATTTGAGCAGGTCGTTGCGTCGACGATCGCGCCAGAGCTCCTCATTCCGGAAATCACCATTGACGCCGAAATCAGGCTGAAGGATATTACGCCCGCCTTTTTCAATATCATTTGCCAGATGGAACCTTTCGGTCCCGAAAACACGAGGCCGCTTTTTATCGCCAGGCAACTCACCGATAGCGGCTACTCTAAAATTGTCAAACAGTTCCACATCCGGTTTTCATTGCAGCAGGATGGAATCGTTTTTAGCGGAATAGGCTTTCACCTCTCCGACAAATTCGAGCTTCTCCAAAAGAAAAAGCCCGTCGACGTCGTTTTCACCATTGATGAAAACGAATGGAACGGGCAAAAGCATTTGCAGCTGAAGGTAGCTGATATCCGCCAATCGGGCCTGAACTGAGGTGACGTTTTATACGATGATGCGGCTCTTTGGTTTTGATTCGATCAGTTCAACACTTCTGCTGATAAAATCAGTCAGGTTGCTCCCCTTCAGCAGCCCTTGCGAAAGAAGGGCCAGGTCCGCGAGGTTACGAGCTGTCTTTGTTTGTTTATCAACGTCGTCCTCGCGCAGTATATTCTGGAAAACCGGGTGATTGCCATTGACAGTCAGCGTCACTTCATCCGGCATGTTGGCATAAAAACCTCCCATCGATCCGCCAAGGGCAGCCATGTCTTTCATGCGCCTCATGAATTCAGGACGCGTAGCTACCACAGGCATCGTTTCGGGGCTGAGCCCTTTTACTTCCACCGTGACATGCAGCATGGGCATATCGATGACAAACAGATTCTTCAGCTTCTCTTCCTCTTCCTTGGTGAGCACGCTCTCGGTAGAATCTTTTTTGTCGATCAGGTTGTCCGCAATATCGCTGTCGACCCGTGTAAAATGCACGCTGTCCCATTTCATCTCCATTTGATTGATGAAGCCGGGATCGACAAGCGTGTCCAATTTCACGACGATATATCCTTTCGATCTGGCCTCACGGATGAAGCTGTCCTGCTGCACCGGGTTGGTCGTGTACAGGATCACCAATTTGCCGTCCTTGTTACGCTGTAGCGCTTCAGCCGCGAGACGGTATTCTTCCAGCGTATAAAAGCGGCTGGCATCGGCATCCTCCATGACGTGAAATTTGTTTGCCTTTTCCAGGAACTTGTCATCAGTCATCATGCCGTACTTGACAAACAGGCCAAGCGATTCCCACTTTGCTTCGAACTCTTTTCTTTCCTTGGTAAAAATCTCGTCCAGTTTGTCAGCAACTTTTTTCGTAATGTGGTTATTGATTTTTTTTACGTTGGGGTCTCCCTGGAGATAGCTGCGACTGACGTTGAGGGGTATGTCCGGGCTGTCAAGGACACCATGAAGCAGCATCAAAAATTCCGGAACGATGTCCTTCACTTCGTCAGTAACAAAAACCTGGTTCGAATAGAGCTGTATCTTGTCCTTTTGAATCTCGTAGGACTGTTTGATCTTGGGGAAATAAAGGATACCGGTCAGGTTAAACGGATAGTCGACATTCAGATGGATCCAGAACAAAGGAGCTTCGCCAAAAGGATATAGTTCCTTATAGAATTTTTCGTAGTCTTCTTTACTGAGCTCCGACGGTTTCCTGGTCCATATCGGCGAGGTGTTGTTGATCGGCTTTTCTTTTTCGCCTTCTTTTTTTTCTTCGGCTATGTCCGTAAAATAAATCGGGATCGGCAGAAATTTGCAGAACTTTTCCAGGATTGCCTTCAAACGATCGGCGTCCAGGAATTCCTTGCTGTCCTCATTGATGTGAAGGATAATGTCGGTTCCTCTTTCAGGCTTGTCCGTTTCTTCCAACAGGTACTCCGGGCTTCCGTCGCATTCCCAACGCACCGCTTTTGCATCTTCCTGGTAACTCCTGGTCACGATTTCGACTTTCTCGCAGACCATAAAGGCTGAATAAAAACCAAGACCGAATTTCCCGATGATGTTGTTTTCATTCTGACCCTGGTACTTGTTGACGAACTCTTCGGCTCCTGACAAAGCGACCTGGTTGATGTATTTGTCCACTTCCTCGCCTGTCATACCGATTCCTTTATCGGAGAGTATGATGCGCTTCCCCGGCGCGTCGAGTTTAACGGTGATGCGCAGGTCACCCAGTTCGCCCTTGGCTTCGCCCAATGAGGAAAGCGTTTTCAACTTTTGGGTGGCATCGACTGCATTGCTGATCAGCTCACGGATAAAAATTTCATGATCGCTGTACAGGAATTTTTTAATTATCGGGAATATGTTCTCAGTTTGGACCCTGATGCTGCCTTTTTGCATGCTTTGAAGATATTTTGATGTTGATGGAAAAATCCCGTTGCCCCGGGCTTCGATTTCGTGCCAGTGCAGTTGATCAAAGAAAATGCCATTTGGGCCGGTCTGCCAAGAAGTCGGTGCCGCCCGCATTTAAAAAAAACTTTCAAAGGCCTGATTAACAGGAGTGACCGGTTGGCCTCCCCGGGGGCGACCCAGGCTTTGCCGGCCGGGATCTGCCGCTTTGATGAAGATTTATTTCCAGGACCGGCATGATCATGAATTCGAATGAAAAAACAACGGGATGGAGTGACCAGCCTTATTTTGGCTATTGGCTTAAATCCACTACTTTTGCAGCCCATTTTTACTCATTAAAAAAATAAACAAAAAACAGGGAAATGAACAATTATGAATTGATGGTGATTTTTACCCCTGTGCTCTCTGAAGAAGAATATCGCGCTTCTCAGAAAAAATTTGCCGCATTTGTAAAAGAGAATGGTGGCAAAGTGGTGCACGAAAATCCCTGGGGATTAAAATCACTGGCGTACCCGATTCAGAAAAAGACCACGGGTCTTTACTGGGTATTGGAATACAGTGCGCCATCCATCTTCAATGAAAAGCTGAAAATTCAGCTTTTGCGCGACGAGCATGTGTTGCGCTTTATGGCTACCAGACTCGATAAATACGCCGTCGAGTACAATGCCAAAAAGAGAAGCGGCGTACCTACTGCAACAGAAAAAGTAGAAGCTTAACCATGCCAAAATCAAATGAGATCAAGTATTTAACGGCCATCAAAACCGAGAAAAGAGCTAAAAAATTTTGTCGGTTTAAGAAATATGGCATTAAATACATTGATTACAAAGACGGAGAATTTCTGAAGAAATTCCTCAATGAACAGGGCAAGCTGCTGCCGAGGAGAATTACAGGCAACTCGCTGAAATACCAGCGAAAGGTTTCTGATGCAGTAAAGAAAGCCCGCCAAATGGCGATATTGCCATACGTCACCGATCTTTTAAAGTAAGGAGGCTATCATGGACGTAATTTTAATCCAGGACGTCGACAACCTGGGAGCAGCACATGAAAAGGTCAGCGTACGCAATGGCTATGCACGCAACTTTCTGATTCCCAAAAAGTTGGCAGTAGAGGCCAGCCGGGGAAACCTCAAGCAGATGGAAGAAAGGCTGAAGCAGGTCCAGAAAAAGGAGGCAAAGCTGATGGCCGAAATAAACAAGGTGATCGATGTGCTCAAGGAGTCTCCGTTGCGGATCGGTGCCAAGACCGGAACAAGCGGGAAAATTTTTGGAAGTGTGACCTCCGTACAGCTCGCCCGGGCCATTCGTGATCAAAAGGGTTATGAAATCGACCGGAGACGAATCCAGATCCTGGATGAAGTCAAAGAGCTGGGCACCTTTAAAGCCAGGATCGATTTTGGTAACGGGAACGAGACCGAAGCCCTGTTCGAAGTGGTGGCCGAATAATCCTCCGGGGTAAATCACAGTGCAACAGCCTGTTAATAACTCAAAGCCGGTTTTTTAAGATTTTCGCAGAAAACTTGCTGTTATTAGAAAAACCCTATCTTTACATCGGCAGCTCTGCTTTTATTGTTCATACTGTGTTCTGTTGTAGCTCATTTTCGTAGTTCCCTTCAGTTCATTGTAGCTAATAGTAAAATGAAACAGGAGCAATTTTTAAAATTTAATTTTTTTTGAACAATGAACATTTACGTTGGAAACCTCTCTTGGCAAATGACTGATGAGGACTTAAGAAACTTATTTGAGCAGCACGGTACTGTGTCTTCTGCAAAAATTGTAAAAGACAAGGTGTCCGGCCGCAGCAAAGGATTTGGATTTGTTGAAATGGAAGATGCTGGCGAAGCACAACAGGCTATCACCAGTCTTTACGACACTGAGGTTATGGGACGCAAGATTATCGTCAACGAATCGCAACCCAAACAACAGGGCGGCGGCGGCGGTGGCTACAAGAAAAAGAGCTTCGGCGGCGGCGGCGGCGGCGGTGGTTTCAAGAAGGGCGGCTACAATCGCGGTGGCGGTGGCGGCGGCTATGACAGAGACTATTAATCTGATTTCTCATACAAAGATTTTGAAATCCTTCCCAATGGGAGGGATTTTTTATTCGCGTGAATGAAGGCCTGCGCATTAAAAGAGAAAAGAAAAATGCGCAGGCAGAATTTGAATATCGAATATCTTGCCCTCCAGGATTTCTCCATCCAGGTGTGCGGCCAGGCAATTGTCGGAGCTGATGCAAATATGATCGCAGCGCATGGTTTCAACAAATGGCAAATGAAGATGTTTTCCTTTTTTCACCATAGGCAGGTAAGCAAATCGTAAAATCGGCGGGACTTTTTTTATCAGGACAATATCGAGCAAGCCGTCATCAATAACAGCTTGTGGTGCCACGAGGAACCCTCCGCCGTATCGGCTCCCATTTGCTGCAGTGACCATAAAAAGCATGGCATCCTTCACTTGGCCGCCGACTTGAAGAGTCATTTGTTTTTCGGCGTATCGGAAGATTTTTTGCAAAACGGCGGCCAGGTAGGAAAAATCACTTTTCCGTTTTCCCCCGTTGTTAATGGCCCTTGCCACTTCCGCGTCAAACCCGATACCCACCCCATTAATAAAATATTTCTTATTACAAATCCCGGCGTCTATTGGTCGGGGCTCTCCGCGCAAAGCGGTCTCGAAGCATTCGTCAAATGATTTTTCACCATGAATTTTCCAGGCAAAATCGTTCCCGGTCCCGCCTTTAAAAATGGCGAGCGGGATAGTTACGTTGGGATAGGCGTTAATAAAGCGGTTTAATGTACCGTCTCCCCCAATTATCCAAATACGTGAACAGGTGTCGATCGACAGCGTTTCATCACCATTGAGCAGTGTGAAGGGAATTCCTTCCTCTTTGAGTCTTCTCATAATGGCGTCGAGCAGTTGTGGTGCCCTCCCCCTTCCGGCGTTCCGGTTGCAGATGATGCCGATGTTGTTCAATTGACCCGATGATTAGCAGTAATCAGAAAGATAGATAATTCTCGATAATAAAATACATTTGCCAAGTTTGACACCTGCAGTATTCACATTTAACCGAGCCTTTATTTATGACCAGGTTTCTGATCGTTTTCGCCGCGCTCCTCCTGCTTCAATCCTGCAATCAGCATAAAAAGGAAATTGCCACCCGCATCTATTACAATGCCAGGGTTTGGACAGGCGACTCTTTCAACGACCGTGCAACTGCTGTTGCCATTAAAGACAGCGCGATCATTTACGCAGGCAATGATTACCAGCCTTACCGGGATGGTCAGACGGAGATGATCAATCTCGATGGGAAAATGTTGGTACCGGGGTTCATCGATAATCATACACATTTTCTTTTTGGCGGCTATACACTCGGAAGTGTCAAACTTCGCGATGCGAAAACAAAATCCGACTTCATTTCTTCGCTGAAAAAATATTCGTCAGCCCACAATGACAGCAGCTGGATATCCGGCGGTGATTGGGATCATGAAGCCTGGGGCGGTGAGTTGCCAACACGAAAATGGATTGACAGCGTTACCGGCAAACACCCGGTCTTTATTAGTCGATACGACGGTCATATGGGTCTTGCGAACTCTGTTGCTCTCCGGCTCGCCCACATCGACAAATCCACACGCAATCCATCCGGCGGCGAAATTATGCGGGATGCATCGGGAATGCCTACGGGAATCCTTCGCGATGAAGCCATGACCCTGATCGATAAAGTTATCGCTTTGCCGGGGGATGCGCAGTTTGATCAATACCTGCTTCGGGCTACCGATGAAGCCATCGAACATGGACTCACTCAGGTGCATGACATGAGTTCCTATGGAGGATGGCCTGATCTGGCTACCTATCGTCGGGCTCAAGCCAGGGGAATGCTCCGTTTGCGAATCTATTCATTTGTTCCGCTTGCTACCTGGAAGCGACTGGATTCCTTCATAAAAAAAGAAGGTTGGGGTGACGACATGCTCCGGTGGGGAGGCCTGAAGGGTTTTGTCGACGGTTCGCTGGGATCGACGACGGCGTGGTTTTTCAAGCCTTATCTCGATGCACCAAACAATACAGGCCTGCAGGTCACGGATACGAACCTTCTTCGTCAGTGGATTCTCTCAGCGGACTCAGCCGGTCTGCATATTGCGACGCACGCCATCGGCGATCATGCCAATAATTTTATTCTCGATGTCTATGAGCAGGCAGAAAAAAAGACGCCGGGCAAAGATCACCGGTTTCGGGTAGAACACGCCCAACACCTGATTGCTTCAGATATACCGCGCTTTGCTCAGCTTGGCGTTATTGCATCGATGCAACCATATCATGCGATCGATGACGGGAAGTGGGCATACAAACGCCTCGACAGCGTGCGACTGAAAGGCGCTTACGCATTCAAGAGTCTTTTAAACACTGGTGCGCTGGTAACTTTTGGATCAGATTGGGATGTTGCGCCGCTTGATCCGATTGCAGGGATCTATGCTGCTGTAACCCGCCGGACGCTCGACGGTAAAAATCCCCGGGGATGGTTTCCCGACCAAAAGATCAGCGTTGAACAAGCGCTTCGCTGCTATACGGCCAATAACGCATATGCCGGTTTCCAGGAACTCAAAGTGGGAAAGTTGAAAGCAGGTTTTCTCGCCGACCTGGTTGTGCTCTCCGATGATATCCTGGCCATCGCACCGGAAAACATCCGTGACATCAAAGTGCTTCGGACAATCGTAAACGGCAAAGAAGTATTTGTTAAAAAATAAACCGGCCTGTAATTTAAATCCCGGAAGCCGCCCGTTTGTAATATCTTTTCAGAAAGACTTGCGCATGCGGCGTACAATTTTCAAGCTAAGTGTCACGACATTCCTATTACTGGCGATTTCAATTGCGGTTGTTGCGCAGCAATCGACACCGGTCCGCAGGGAAATCGATTTTGTCAGCGATACGCAGCAACCGATGGCGATTGAAAAAATAAAGTTGAGGAGCAATCAAAATACACGGGCGACAAAGCTTATTTTATCTGAAATATTTCGACGCGAACCCTGCACGGTTTACATGCTTGGCGACCAGGTCGCCGTGGGGTCCCAGGCCAGACGATGGACAACGGTCGACAATTTTCTGGACAGTTGTCACTCAAAAAAAATTCCGGTGCACGCCCTGCTCGGCAACCACGATGTGATGTGGTCAAGAAAAAAAGGTGAAAAGAATTTCAAGCGGCGCTTTCCAGGCGACGACGTCATCAACTACGTAAGCATCACGGATTCCGTTGCGGTCATCATGCTCAATTCCAATTTCAAAAAATTGTCTGGAACCGAGACTGCAAATCAGTCGACATGGTACGAAAACTCGCTGCGACAACTGAACATCGACCCGGCTGTAAAGGCCATTATCGTTTGTTGCCATCACGCTCCGTATAGTAACAGCACGATCGTCGGTTCCTCTTCTGCAGTTCAGCAATTTTTTGTTCCCGGATTCCTGCGGACAGGTAAGTGTTGTTTGTTTATCACCGGCCACGCGCATGCTTTCGAACATTTTCGCGTATCTGGAAAAGATTTCCTGACGATTGGCGGCGGCGGCGGCCTTCATCAGCCACTCAACGAAAATTCCCGGAGCATTCCCGATATCGCTGTCGATTATAAACCCAGCTTCCATTTTTTATCGATCGAGCGTGAGTCCGATATATTACTGGTCAGGTCGCATTTTTTGAAACCGGATTTCTCGGGTTTCCAGGACGGGTATTCTTTTGAAATCAATGTGATCGAAAAAAAGTCCCTCGTTAGGTCTTACCTTTAAGATAAAAAATAATGAAGCGCAGAGATTTCGTGAAAACCGCATCGATGGCGACTGCGGGTTTGACCGTCATCAATTTTCCAATATTTGGGAAAAATGCTCCAAGTAACAAGGTGATTGTGGCCGTTATGGGCGTCAACAGCCGCGGCGCTTATCTTGCAAAATGTTATTCCCAGCTTCCCAATGTGGAAGTGGCGTACCTATGCGATGTCGAGGATCATGCCATCCAGAATGGGTTGGATGCGCTAAAAAATGCCGCGCGCAAGCCAGCAATATACAGGGACATCCGCAAGCTGCTCCAGCAAAAAGATTTTGATGCGCTGATCATCGCGACACCAGACCATTGGCATGCACCCGCTGCCATTTTGGGCGTGCAGCACGGCAAACATGTGTATGTTGAAAAACCATGCGGACAAAATCCGTACGAGGGAGAGCTATTGGCCGGGGCCATTCACCGATATGGTAAACATATTCAAATGGGTAATCAGCGCCGCTCGATGCCCACACTCATTGCGGGTGTAAAAGAGGTTCGCGACGGCGCAATTGGTAATGCCTATTTTGCGAAAGCATGGTATGCAAACGACCGTAAATCCATCGGTTTTGGGAAGCAGGTTCCTGTTCCACCGACTCTTGATTTTGAACTTTGGCAGGGACCGGCGCCCCGCCGGCCGTACCGGGACAACCTGGTGCACTACAATTGGCATTGGTTCTGGCACTGGGGCACTGGTGAAGCCTGCAATAACGGTACGCACGAAATTGATTGTTGCCGCTGGTTCCTGGGGCTTGACTACCCGACTAAAGTGGCTTCCGCCGGCGGCCGATATGCGTTCAAAGATGACTGGCAAACCCCCGATACGCAGGTGGCCAGTTTTGAATTTGGGAGTAATAAATGTATTTCGTGGGAAAGCCGCAGTTGCAATGATTACCCGGTTGAAGGCGCAGGTCGCGGATTCATCATTTATGGAGACAAAGGTTCGCTTGTAAATCTGGGCGTAGGCGACTATAAGATCTACGACGAGAAGAAAAAACTAGTTAAAGAAGTAAAGCCGGATACGGCGGCCGATCCGACCAACCCGGTAAGCGCTACTGGAAACCTTGACCTTTATCACTTCGAAAATTTCATCGGCGCTGTCCGTGGCGAAGCTCCGTTGAATTCTCCCGTCGACGAAGCTCAAAAAAGCGTCCTGCTTTGCCACCTTGCCAATATTGCCCAACGCACAGGAAGGGTATTGAATTGCAGCCCGGAGAATGGGCATATCCTCAATGACGATGATGCGATGAAGCTATGGAAAAGACAATATGAGTCAGCATGGGAGCCCGCCATTTCATGAGTCGATGCCGGTTGTTTCCTCAACTCAAAGACGAAGTCTTAGTCCTTCACGCTGATATCGATCGCAGGCTTTTGCCTCGCCTTAGCGGCTTCATTGAACGGCGGAATTTGTTTATCTAATATAACTTTCAACTTTTGGAGTTGTGCATCGATTCTTTCTGACAGTGAATTAAACGATTCGATCATGCCTGATGTTGGTTTAGTATCCGCGCCGATTATC
>JAJPJP010000017.1 GCA_021324175.1 Chitinophagia bacterium | reverse complement strand
CCACCCCTTGGGTGAATTGAGAACGATCATCGGCCAGCGAGGCCGCTGGAAGGATGATGTCGATGAATCCCCGGGCTTCCTTTCATCCTTGATCGTTCCACGTTCTGCCTTCCCTGTTCGTGCGTCCATTTGGATTTGTTTGATTTGTTCGATCGCTTTATCAAGCGTTGCCGCCATCGCCTCGTGCATCTTGTCTGGTTCGTGACCTTCGACAAAATAGGGCGTCCAACCATAGCCGCGAAGTAACTGTTCCAATTCTTCGCGTGTGATGCGGGCGAGAACCGTTGGATTGGCAATCTTGTACCCGTTGAGATGAAGGATGGGCAAGACGACGCCGTCTGTCAACGGGTTTAGGAATTTATTCGAATGCCACGCGGTTGCCAAGGGACCCGTCTCCGCTTCACCGTCGCCCACCACGCATGCGGCAATTAAACCGGGATTGTCAAAAACTGCGCCGAATGCATGGCTCAGAGAATACCCCAGTTCTCCGCCTTCGTGCATCGAACCAGGGCATTCAGGAGAAACGTGACTTGGGATTCCCCCGGGGAATGAAAACTGGGTGAAAAGCTTTTTCAAGCCTTGGTCGTCTTCGGATATTTCCGGATAAATCTCGCTGTACGTTCCTTCAAGATAGGTATTGGCCACCATGGCCGGCCCTCCATGCCCCGGCCCGGAAATGTAGATCATGTCCAGGTCGTATTTCCTGATTGCGCGGTTGAGGTGAACATAAATGAAGTTCTGGCCGGGCGTGGTTCCCCAATGACCGAGCAGCATTTTTTTGATATGTTCTGCTTTTAATGGTTCATGCAAAAGCGGGTTATCGCGGAGATAAATTTGTCCGACGGATAAATAATTTGCAGCCCGCCAGTAAGCGTTCATTCTCTGAAGGAGGTCGGGCGTTAGATCGGCACTTTCCATATGCAAAATGGTTATTGATGATTAATCCTGGGGCGAACGATTCCGGCAGTTTCTTTAGCTATTATAAACTCTTCGTCGGTCGCCATGACGTAAATTTTTACCGCGCTTTCATCAGTGGATACGAGTTGATCATTTCTATTGTTTTTTTCTTCGTCGATAGCTGCGCCGAGGTAGTTGAAATTTGCGCAAATGCGCGCCCGGATGGACGCTGCATTTTCGCCGATTCCTCCCGCGAAGACCAGGGTATCGAGGCCATTTAGCGCAGCGGCGTAGGCACCAATGTATTTTACTGCCTGGTAGCAAAAAATCTGCACGGCCAAAGCCGCGTCCTCGTTATCTTTTTCCAACTGCAAGAGGGCAGTCATATCGGAACTAAGCCCTGATATTCCCAGCAAACCGGATTGATGATTTACCAGATGGCTCAGTGCTTTTGCGTCGAGCCCTTTATTCATGAGGTAGCAGACAATTCCCGGGTCCAGATCACCGCTCCTGGTGCTCATGACAATGCCGCTGGCAGGTGTAAATCCCATGCTCGTGTCGATACATTTTTGACCCTTAACTGCGGCTATGCTCGCACCGTTACCAAGATGCGCCATGACGATTTTGTTTTTTGCTTCTTTAGGATCCTGGCTGATGAGCTGTTGCATCAAATAGCTATATGATATGCCGTGAAAGCCATATCGTTGAATGCCTTCTGCCCAATATTTTTTTGGAATCGCAAACATCTTTGCCACAAGTGGAATGGATGAGTGGAATGCCGTATCAAAGCATGCAGCCTGGATGAGCCGTGGATATTTTTTCTGAAATGTTTGCACGATGTAAATCTCAGCAGGCAAATGCTCAGGGTCGAGGCCAACCATGTCATTCAGTTCTTCCAGCAGGCCGCCTGTGATGATCTCGGCCCCGGTGCGTTTCATACCATAAACCAGGCGATGACCGATTGCCGATAGGGATGGGAACCAATTCTGCCTTTCCAACCAGTCGATCAAAAATGTGGAAGCAGCCGGAAAGCTGATGAAGGCAATTTCCTCTGTCATTATCTTATCGTTATGTTTAACCGTAAAAGAGGCGTCCTTTGATCCAATGCGTTGAATCTTACCCGAAATGACCTGCACGGGCACCTGTGTGACTTCGAAGAGTCCGAATTTGATGCTGGAGGACCCCGCATTGATCGCTAAAATGCTGATGTTGTCTGTTGGCATGCTGTTAAGTTCGCCGAGATTCTTATTGGAGCAATTTTTGATTTCGAAGTCAAGCAATGCGTCCGGATTGATTTCCACCAATTTCCCGCCAGAGTTAATTCATTTGATGGATCGATGGCAAATTTATTTATAAGCCTTTGGTTAATGAACAATTTTGCTAAATGGCTGTCCGCTTCCGGACGCAAATTGTTCGCATGCGCACAATCGCAATCATTGGGCCGATCGGTGCGATCTGATAACCAACAATCTATAATATGGTATGTTTTTCAGTCGGATGTTATCCAAGCAAACACCAGGGATGATTACGACATACTTCAAATATGCACGGCGCAACCTGACCAGGCAAAAGCAAATGCCGTCGGGAAAGCGGAAGTTCAAAAAAAAGGCCTGGCATTTGTCAAAGGGGTGAAGGCAGTTCACAGGACTTACACAAGCGAACCGCTGGTCACCGGCACTTTGTTTCAGGGTCGCTGTGCTTCCGGCGAGTTCATGGCCAGTCATACGATGGGACTGCAATATCTTACGAATGAATTCGTAAACTTTTGGAAAAATACGCCATCGGCATTTCCTCCCGAGTAT
>JAJPJP010000187.1 GCA_021324175.1 Chitinophagia bacterium | reverse complement strand
AATTCTTGTCGAGGACGATCATCGGATCATGTACCGTAGAGACAACCGCCTCTGAATATTTGTAAGCCTCATCCAACAATTCATTACGGGCTTGCAACTCCTGGTTAGTGGTTGAAAGCTCTTCGTTGGCAGACTGAATTTCTTCCTTCGACGTTTCCAGTTCCTCGTTAATGCTTCTTAGTTCCTCATTGCCGCTAACCACCTCTTCGTTGGCGCTTTGTAATTCCTCTATGGCCGCATCGTGATTGTGCGTCATATCTCGCAGATCCTCCCGATAAGCGGAAATCTCTTCCTCAAGTTTCTTTAATTTCCTTTCCCTTATTGCTTTAGCTGTTCTACCATTGTTTTTGCCTCCTGAACTTCCGAGATTGTTCTCTTTCGTTTGCTCTTTAAAAAGCATCAGCAGCAAGGGCTCTCTGGGATCCATTTTCAAAGGCACTCCTTCAATCGAAATGATGGTCTTCCCAGCGTTCAATTCAATACCTTTTTTAACCACAATTTCTTTTGTCTTGAATGATTTGGCAATCAAACTACGTACCTCGAATTGAATTTCAGGTCTTGCCATTTTTAATATATTCAAACTGGCATTGCCTGCGACGTGCTCAAGAAACAAGGAGGTGGGGCCCCGAAATTGCAATATTTCCATTTGCCTGTTAATGACCACACTTGCTGGCGTATGATGTGAAAGGAGAATGGAATTAACGACATTATCCAGGCCATTTTCGCCCCCCGCTATGACTTTTTGCTTTTTAGTCTCTATATGATTGCCTGCTGCCTGGCGCAGGGACATAGTCTCTGCTCCCGCCAGCTGCCGATTATGGAGGGTTACGGGTGGCAGTGTTCGCACCCTCGATCGCTTTTTTCGCTGGAATATTTTGAACTTTTTGTTAACGGGCAAAAAGAGATTGGAAGAAGAGCCGGTGGTCTCTGATTTTCCCAGCATCAAAAACCCGTCATCGTTCAATGCGTAATCAAAAGTCAGCATCGCGTTTTGCTGAGCCATCGAATCAAAATATATGAGCAGGTTACGGCAACTTATAAAGTCAATATGGGAAAAAGGAGGATCACTTAAAATATTGTGTGGCGCAAATACGCATAAGTCGCGGATGGATTGTGAAATACGGTAGCCCCCTTGAAATTTGGAAAAGAAACGCTTCAGTCGTTTTGGCGAGATATTTTCAATTTCTTGTTTTGTGTAAATGCCGGTTCTTGCCTTAACAATAGCGTCCTCACTCAGGTCGGTGGCGAATACCTGAATGTGCTTATCCCGGAACCGGTCGCCCTTTATTTCACGGATAATCATAGCGAGTGAGTAGGCTTCCTCGCCGGTACTGCAGCCAGGTACCCAAATTCGCAATTTCTCATTGTGCAATTTAGATTTGAATAATTTTGGCAGCAAGGTCATCCTTAAATAGCGGAACGTTTCTTCATCCCTGAAAAAACTTGTAACGTTTATCAGCAGGTCCCTATAAAGCTGCCCGGTCTCCTCTTTATTAGAAACCAATGATTTTGTGTATTCTCTCAGTGATTTGGTTCGATTCAAAAGCATCCTTCGCTCGATCCGCCTTTTGATCGTGTTCATTTTATAGGCCTTGAAGTCTACGCCTACCTCGGTGAGCAAGTGCTCCAGAACGGTACTTAAATCTGTCGGACTACAATCAATATCAGCATTTATGTGCCGCGCTGATCCATTTAATTTTAGTAAAGGATGGGCGCTGATCCTGTTGATTTCAAGGGCTATTTCCTTTGGCGAAAGAATAAAATCCACGACACCCTCTGCAATGGCCGATTTGGGCATGCCTTGAAATTTTGCGCTTTCATCCTGGGCAAAAGTTAGCCCCCCCTCAAATTTAATTGCCCGAAGACCCCTGGTGCCATCGGAGGCGCTCCCAGAGAGAACGATCCCAATCACATTTTCCTTGTGCTTTTGCGCCAACGATGAGAACAAAATATCGATCGGATAGTTAAATGTCGGCATTTGCGGACGTGGCGTTAATTTAATGTGCCCATTCGGAATATTCATCTCTACGGCGGGGGGAATGACGTAGAGTCTGTTGGGCTCAACTTTGGTTTTGTTCCTGGCTTCAATCACAGTCATTTTCGTTGCCCTAGCGAGTAGCGAAGGAAGAATACTTTCATGATCGGGGCTCAGGTGCTGCACATAAATAAACGCCATACCTGTGCGCGGCTGCAGGTGCTTTAAAAATTCGGTCATGGCGTCAAGGCCGCCTGCGGAAGCCCCTATGGCGACAATGGGGAAATGATCTGGGCTTTTATTGACTAGTTTGGATTTACCTCGCCCTATGAGTGCCTTGGTGCCATTGAATTTTTTATTGGGTGGACGCGCTTTCAAAGAAATTGCCCTTCATTTTATATACAGTTTGAAAAATTGTTTGATAATATTTATAGGAAACTGGTTATTCCTCGTTACTCAGGTTACAGAAAAAATGATCTACGAATGTGACCGCTCGAAAAAACTCCGTCCGTCTCCGGCTTTTGGCGGCCTCGCCAGGGGTAGCTGGTCTTTAATTTTGACGTTTTGGATGAGCGATCAGAAAATCTTTACGACAATTTCGCAAGGATTCATAGTTCGTTCAGTGCATCCAAGCTAGGCAAGTGGGCCTCATGAAACGACCAATGTCCATCGAAGATATTGCCAGGTTAATCCAGATTGAAGCGTCTAAAAAAAGAGGACTATACAAAAGGCTTGTAAGTAGTCCCAATTGTATCCGGTTTTACTAAATGCCAGTTGTCTCGTAGCATATCCAGGACAGGAATGGTTTTAACGCTTAGTCCACCTCCAAACAGAAACAGGAAGATATGGGTTGGAGTTATTGTATTGACCACATACCTTTCTTTTTCGTGTTGATAGATAATGTGACCGGTCCGCAATGAATTGATCATGTTAATTGAATCGATCTTAACGAGCATAAATTGAATTAGGTGAGGAAAATTAGTTTCGGAAACTTAAATGATTGTCGTATTGATGTGAGCCAGATTTTGCCGGTGTAGAATAAGTGGTTGGCAGAAATATAAGAATCAAATAAGTAAAATGAAGTTACTTCTTTTAATGGCAATAAACAAATCTAATTTTCAAACTGACCAACGACAGAACATCGGGTAATAGCCACGATGCGCAAAAATGAAGAACGTTCGATCCATTTTTTGTACAACAGCCCTCTCTGAAAAGCCTAACGCCAACTTCCCTGTCACGGATGCGCGTTAGATGAGTACCGGGGGGATGTATTTGTGGAAAATGGAAAGAATTCTTTGTATTTATGCAATAGTTTTTGCACCCTTCAATCATATTTTATCGATGGCAAAGCCTCCATCGAAGAAGAAGATAAAGACTAAACGGGCTGAAAAATACGACACCAAACTGGCTGTTCATGGAACTTTTTTGGATATAATGAAAGCCTCTGCTAAGATGCAAATATGGCAATTGTAGTCAATTACACGCAGGTATTTTCCTGTTTCACTGAACGGCGCAACCGCCGCTTCTCGACAGGCTCACCGGAGCTGCCCACCCCTGCTGAACGATTATGTAGTCCCATATCCCGGATGTTTTTGGCTGCGTTGAAATCCCGATCATGCAAGACGCCGCAATTTTGGCAAATCCACTCCCTGTCACTCAAGGTCAGCTCTTCATTCTTTGACCCACAATCGCTGCACCTCTTGCTTGACGGTTCAAAGCGGCCAATCTGGATGAAGTTTTTGCCATACCAATCGCATTTGTACTTCAACTGGCGCACAAATTCTCCAAATCCAACATCTGAAATGGCTTGACTCAGTTTTCTGTTTTTGAGCATACCGGCAACGTGTAAATCTTCCACGACGATGCTGTT
>JAJPJP010000313.1 GCA_021324175.1 Chitinophagia bacterium | reverse complement strand
TTGCTCCCGCTTTTCCCAAACCGTTCAGAAACAAGCTTCAGCCTGTTAACGTCTTTTTGAATTTCCGCCACAGTTTTTGAGTCCACATTGGTTTCCCTACGCATTTCGACCCAGCCCCCCCATGATGAAACAGGTGTTCCCAGTTGATGGGCGGTCTCCTTTGCCATTCCTGCCCAAAGCTGGTTCTGAGTAGCCCGGTTGCGGACGGATATCGAATAGAATGTAAAAAAAATGAATAGTGCGACAATCAATAATTGGACAAGGGGATAATATCGTACTTCGTCAAGTAAAAGCGTGTGGCCGTAGTAATACCGATTCGCCGTATAGGGACGCCTGGTGAACTCGACCTCAAACGGCTTGTTTTCAGATCGAAATTCGTTAAGCCTTTTGCCAAGGTATCCTATGTCGGTTCCTGCCCTTGCAGAATCCAGGTTGATGTAGGTGATGATGCTGTCTTTTTCATTGGTCTCGATAATGGGTATATCGGTGTTTTCAGAAGAGATCTTGGCTGCCAGAATAAGGCTGGTCTGGTCAGTTGCCTTGACTATGGTTCGCTGCGCTTCAATCCAGGTCGTCATCTTTCTTCGCTCATCTGCGGCAATCTTCTTGGAGAGGTAATTGGAGTAGAATACAGTTCCTGTTACAATACCAATTGCAATGATTGCCAGCAACGTTCTCCAGTTGATGAGAGACTGTATCATGCGCCGAATTTATAAAAGAATTGCCACCATCTGCGTGAAATAGAATAATTGTATTCCACGCTGCCCCAATTGGAAAGGCAAAACCTTATTTTTGAACATCAATTTTGTAAAATTATTGTGCCACCCAAAGTTTCGATCGTCATTCTTAACTGGAACGGCAGAGTCTTTCTCGAAAAGTTTTTGCCGTCTGTAGTCAGGACCGTCTACGCTAATCTCGAGGTCATTGTCGCAGACAATGCCTCAACCGATGATTCTCTTGGCTTTCTGCGGAAGAATTATGAAAGCGTTGGAATAATCGAATTAGACCGGAACTACGGTTACGCAGGTGGTTATAATCGTGCATTAAAACAGGTTCAGGCAGATTACTATGTGTTACTCAATTCTGACGTTGAGATAACACCCGAATGGATAAGCCCGGTGATCGACCTTATGGAGGCAAACAGTCGGATTGCCGCCTGCCAGCCGAAAATTTTAAGCTACCGCGAGAACGAATTTTTCGAGTACGCCGGCGCAGCAGGAGGGTGGATTGATTTGCTGGGCTATCCTTTTGCACGCGGTCGCGTTTTTGACCGATGCGAAAAAGACTCACACCAATATGACGACGAAGAACCGATTTTTTGGGCAAGTGGAGCAGCACTGTTTCTGCGTCCAAAAGTATTTCATGAGATTGGCGGTTTCGACGAATTTTTCTTTGCCCACATGGAGGAGATCGACCTTTGTTGGCGGCTACAGTTGGCGGGTTACCACATTTATGTCTGTCCCCGGGCGCGAATATTTCATGTCGGCGGTGGGACGCTTTCGTCTGGTGCTGCCAGGAAGACCTACCTTAATTATCGCAACAGCCTGATCATGCTGACTAAAAACCTGCCTACATCAGAGGCTCTCTGGAAACTGCCCTGCAGATTTCTTTTAGATATAATTTCCGCCTTTCGATTCCTGATTTCGGGCAATTTGGAGGGATTTATGGCGGTGATAAAAGCTGAGGTTGCTTTTTTACGGTGGCTGGCAACCCAGCGAAAAAGAAGCATTTTCCCCCATGAAAAATCAATTAATCCCGCAGGTGTTTATTTAGGCTGTCTCGTATGGAGCTATTTTATCATGAAGAAATCGACCTTTGCTCAAATTGTTCAAAACAAAAACTAAATAATTCATTCAAACCATTATTTTTGCCACGCAATACATTATTATGGAAGAAGTTCACGAAATAAAAGACCCCAAAATTAAGGACTTCGCCTACAGCTGGGTAGATTCTTCAGTTTTTCTATTTTATCTCGAGGTTTTTTGCATTATCGCCTTCCTGGTTGGGGCAAGCTACGGATTATATGTTCACCGATACAAGGGGAAACCGGAAGTGGAAGTCCCCGGCAACACGTTGTATACGCCACAATACAAATAGCTTGGCAATCGCATCCACCTACACACAGGTATTTTCCTGTTTGATAGAACGGCGTAATCGCCGCTTCTGGAATAGCTTTTTTTTGCCAGGACGTTCGTCATTTGTTATTTTTGCTGCCTGCAAAATTGAACTGCGGAAGTAGCTCAGCTGGTAGAGCGCAACCTTGCCAAGGTTGAGGTCGCGGGTTCGAACCTCGTCTTCCGCTCTTAGTGAACAAACCTATAAAGTCTCAAAATTTTATAGGTTTTTTATTCTCCCACCCGGGTGGCGGAACAGGTAGACGCGCAGGACTTAAAATCCTGTTTCCCGAAACGGAAGTACGGGTTCAATTCCCGTCCCGGGTACAATTATTTTGATTTATGTTATTTATAATCAATGGTTTAACATTAAAAATTGCGCCAACAGCTGGCTATATAGTTGTCCATTCTGTTATCCTTTGAAATGTTCATGATTTTCCATTGATTAATCAAACCGTAGGCTAATTCAAAGCAGTCAAAATCTCAATTCGATATTACTTGCAAGATATGCCCTGCGCATAATCGCTTCCCATACTGTAATAGGCGGCTTTAACTCTATTTCGCTTTCTATTTATCGCAAAGTTCCTGTGCTGGTTAGTTGTTGAATTGCGTGCATTGCAGGCAGATAAAGCAGCCTTTAATTCCATTAACTGTTATATTTTTTAATCCATTTGACGATGTTCTTTATTGATGAGGTCAATCAGTTTTTGCGCCTGCATCTTTTGCTCATAAAGAAGCCTGATTTCCGCCACAAAAGTGCCTTTGCGTTGATGCAATACATACACGAGTGAGTTTATTTCTTTAGTATTGGTACTGATGAGTTTCGGGTTTCCACTAGGTCGATGGATATCACTACTGAAACCACGGGCAAGTTGTACATTATTGGGATCGGAGCTTGTGTCTGTGGTAATAGCTAACATACTATCGAGCACAAAAGCATTGAACACTGTACCGAGATAGGGGTAAAGTGCCAACTGTTCCCTCGTATCTATATCGTGAGCTTCTTTAAAATTTTCGATACGATTTTCGTAGATCACGATATTATCTGCGATCACCCGGCTGCTAATCAATCGAAAGTTTCCGGAACTGTTCAATTGAGCAAGTGTGTTATTAATATCTCCGAAAACAGTTCCCCTTGTAGCGAGTCGCGCGAGGTAATACATATCTGCCCCGTCTGGAACATTCACTGGATTTCTCAGCATGGCAATCAAGCTATCAAACTCGCGAATGCGAATGTTGAACCCCAGGACAAAGGAATTGATATTGGTAGTATCATCAGCAAGATCTTGCCTGAGGGAAGAAATATAGTCCCGCTCTTTTGATTGATCAGTGATGTGTTCTCGCAAGCTTTCTGCACAGAATCCCAGCGTTACTGCAAGAAATATCATCAGAAATTCGAGAAAATATTCTTTAAAATGTTTTTGCTTGTGATGGACGTCGGGATGATGATGTACTTCCATATTTTCTTGCTGGTTATTTAATCAAGATTGTATGTATTATTAATAAAAGTTATCAGTCTGATCGCTTTTTCACGATATTCCAACTCTCGGTTCAGACACTGTAGTATTTGCCTTTTTCCATATTAATATAGCTGTATAGTTGTTGCAATAAAAGCATGTTGTAATTTGTAAACACTTCAACTTCTTTAGTTGCTTCTAATTTCGGGGCATCGAGCGAAATAATAAAAGAAGGACATTTTATTACCTGCGAACCAACATCTGCAACTTTGCCGTAAAATTGATTGTACCAATAATTGTCGCTGACAATAAGGTTTTGGTAAAGCAGATCTAATTCACCGATGGAATCCAGGACGTCCGATCTGTGCAGCACACTGAAACCACCTGCATTCTTTAACTGGGTAAGCGTATTATCATGAGGATTGAACGTACTTAAAAGGGAATAGAAATAAAGATAATAACGAAAAAAGTTGTCCTGCACTCGAACGTTCCTTAATGTTTCCACCGGAATATTTAGTGCACTGTCTATTTCATTTATCAGAAAGTTTTGCTTAAAAAAAACATATCTGAGTTCCGCTGTATCGCGCTTCAGGTCTTCAACTATTGATCTCATATAATTCAACTCTCTTTCATTGCTCACTATTTTCTCTCTGATGTTTTCTGCAAAAAAGCCAAGCGTTACTGCAAGAAATATCATTAGGAATTCAAGGAAATATTCTTTTAACTTTTTTTTCTGATCAACGTCGGGATGATGATGTACTTCCATAATAGCAATTTCAATTTTGGTTTGCTTTGCGATACAAGAATAAATTTATTGCTGATCTATTCAAAGAAGGGTTCAGTTCGATGAACTTGAATCATTAAAAATATGAAATGAATACGATTCGGAAGGAACTGTATTTCCCATAGCCTGTCAGCATCATGATCTGTAGCCGTAAAATTCAAGCTATCAAAGAAGGTGATAGCCGAATTATTTTTAAAAAAAGATTCGGGAAACTCATCGTAAGGCACAATCTGTAAATTCCGGTTGATTGTTACCTCCTGATTTCTTGTTGAACAATTTCGGCCGCGTGTTTTTATTTATCTCAATGGTGACATTCCGGCGCATTGTTACGCCATCGCCGGGGGCCAATTGTGCGTCATTCCGGCATAGTGTTACCCCTTTGGTAATGGAATTTAACGCTTTGCGTGATTGGTGGCTGTTCTTTGTACATGGCGACTGTTCAGCGCAATTCCCATGTCCAGCTAAGCGAAGACCATCGGTATCACAGTGTTCCCTATCCCTATGCGGGCAAAAAAGCGAAAATATTGTATGCCATTAGTTGGCTGATTTTCTTAGTCACCTTTTTTGTAAAAAAACAAGATCAAGAGTTCCCCCCTAAGAATCGAATTTCTCAATTAAATAGGCTCGAAGTTAAATCATCGTAAAACCAGGTTCAAGTGCCGTCCCGGGCACTTCGTCAATTTAGGCAATTGGCTGTAGGCCGATTAAGCAACAATGATTGCGCTGGAAATTGTTATTCATTTGCGA
>JAJPJP010000105.1 GCA_021324175.1 Chitinophagia bacterium | reverse complement strand
CTTCTGCATTTTGAATTTTTGCTATTCCCGACTACTCGCACTGTTAACGTAAATGATCACGTCGGCACAACCAAAGCGATTAAACGTACTAATTCGATTGACCTCGAAAATAACTTACTTGCCACAGATCGTACCGTTTTTCAATTGCAGGGAGTCTTTTTTGAAAATTTTCCCAGCTTTTTGCGCCTTTCGGACTCCACAATACTTCACTCAATGCTGTCAACCTCGGAAATATCATATATTCTACCTTGCTGGGATATGCCATGTACTCAGTCCATATATTAGCCTGGGCTCCTAAAATATATTTCGCCTCTTCAGAATTCAGTTCTTTGGGCACGGGCTCATACGAGTATACCTTATCCAGCGGCAGAAAGCCACCGATGGTGAGTGAATCATCGTGTTTCGACTGCGAATGATCAAGATAAACATATGCACCCGGTGTCATGATGACATGATGTTGCTGTTTTGCGGCATCAATGCCTCCTTGTTCGCCTCTCCAGCTCATTACGGTGGCGTTGGGTGCCAATCCCCCCTCCAGGATTTCATCCCAACCAATTAGTTCCCGACCCCTACTATTGATATATTTTTCGATTCGCTGTATAAAATAGCTTTGAAGTGCCTCTTCGTTTTTCAAACCTTTTTGTTTTATTAAATCCTGGCAAAAGGAAGATCTCTTCCAAAAATCTTTCGGGCATTCATCGCCACCTATGTGAATGTATTTTGAGGGGAAAAGCTCCATTACCTCATCAAGAACATTTTCAAGAAAAGTAAAGGTAAAATCACTTGGGCAATAAACATCCTTGTAAACTCCCCATGATTGTTGAACTTGTTTGCCACTGTCACTCCCTTCCCACGCAACGTTTTTTGAAATTTGTGTATTCTCGTCAGGAAAACAGCTGAGCTGTGGATATGCTGCTATTGCGGCAGACGAATGTCCAGGCATTTCAATTTCTGGAATGATGTTTATGTATCGATCGGCGGCATATTTCACAACGTCTCTGATTTGTTGCTGGCTATAAAATCCGCAATTTCGTATGCTGTCGTTGCCTATCCCCGGATGATGCCCTATGATGGTACCGTTCCTACATGAACCAGTTGCCGTCAATCGTGGATATTTTCTTATTTCAATTCGCCAACCCTGGTCTTCGGTCAGGTGCCAGTGAAAGGTGTTCATCTTGTGAAGGGCAATAAAATCAATATACTTTTTAATGAAATCAACCGAAAAGAAATGTCGGCCGCAGTCAAGCATTAGCCCTCGATATGAAAAGCGAGGATAATCTGAAACGTCCACGGCTGGAATTTGGATAGTATTTGTATGCTCAGTCGGAAGCAGCTGAATTAATGTCTGTATTCCATAGAATACTGACCTTGGTGTTTTACCGTAAATTCTGACGTGTTGAGTTTTTGCCTGAAGGGAATAAGCGTCCTCATTGTCGGCCATTTTCTGGCCCGAAGTTAGAATCAACTCTATATCACCAGGTGACTCTTTGGAGGAGGATTCCAAGGTCATACCATAAAACTCCTGCAAATACTTTTTTAAAAAAAGTGCGCTGTTAGTTAGCTCCCTGTTCGATAAATAAATTTTCGTTTTTGCCGTTATCGCAAACGAGCCCTCTCTTATGGTCAGAGAAACCGGTTTTGGCGTGATGTTAACTTCCTGTCCGCTAGAAATAAGGTTAGAAAGCAAACCAAGAATCACTATAAGCCTTTTCATTTCGGATCAATTTTAACTAGGATGTTCATAAACACTGCGCAAGGTAGTAAAACCTCAATAATGAATATTGAATTTTGCAAAGCTATATTTGTACAAACTTTGGGAATGAACCTCAGACCGAAAACGGCAAAAGAATCACACACAATTATGACTGAATTGGTGCTTCCGAATGACACAAATGTCCACGGGGACCTGATGGGCGGCAGATTAATGTATTGGATGGATATAGCCGCCGCATTAGCGGCCGGCCGGCACTGTAGCGCTCCGGTAGTTACGGCATCAGTCGACAATATTTCATTCGAGAATCCGATCAAACTCGGAAACGTTGTGCATATTGAGGCGAAAGTTAGTCGAGCATTCAATTCGTCGATGGAAGTCCACATGAAAGTTTGGGGCGAAGACATGGCCCAACAATATAAATACAAAAGCAACGAAGCTTACTATACGTTTGTAGCACTTGACCCAAATGGGAAACCAAGAACGGTACCTGAACTCGTCGCGGAAACCGAAGAAGAAAAAAGAGTTTTTGACGGCGCGCTGAGAAGAAGGCAATTAAGATTGATACTTGGCGGAAAAATGAAACCCGACGAAGCTCTTGAACTCAAGGCGCTCTTCAGCAAGGAGTAACCTGGATGATGTTCGCGGAAAGCAATAAATTTCCGTCATTCTTGTTAGAATTATTCCTATAATCACATCGATTGGTTTTTGGGGAGTTGGTCTGCGCCTTTGAACATGAATGCTTTGCTTTGCTCGATGGCGTCCATCACTTGCGACAATATGGTCTCTGAATTGGCATCGTAGTCAATTTTCAAAGGTTCTTTGAAGGTCACCGAAAGCTGCGTTCCCTTCTTCTTAAATCTCAAGCCTTTCTTATTAAATGCCCTCCAGAACCCATTAATAACAACCGGCACAACGATAGGCTTCTTCTGCTTAATGATCAGAGCTGTCCCTTTTCGTCCCGGCGCAAACGGTTTGGTTGTACCCTGTGGAAAAGTTATGACCCAATTGTTATCCAATGCGCGCGTGATTTTCCTTGTGTCCGAGGGATCGAGTCCCTTTCGCACCTCTTTGCTTCCCCTGTTCCAGGTCCTTTTGACAGTTAACGCGCCAGCAAGTGTAAATAACCAGCTAATGAAACTTCCCCTCATAGTCTCCTCCGCCGCTACGTAATAAACTTTGGTGAATGGGTTGAGCAAGTAAAAGGGAATTCCCAAACGATTTTTTTTACGCCATTTTACAGCCGAAAAAATGTGTAAAAAAGTTATGGCGTCTGCAAAATAGGTTTGGTGATTGCTGACAAAAAGCACGTTCTTTAAGGGCAATTGGCGCAAATTTTCCGATCCCGAGATCTTTAAGCGATTTACGAGGACAAGACCGGGGTAAGAAACAATGCCAACCAAAAAATAAATGATCTTTCGCAGAAGCTGTAAACTCTTTAGACGGTCTGTAAATGAACCCATAACATGAATTTGGCAAACAATCCGGCCTCAAAATACAGAATTGCCTGAACTCGGAATTACTTGAGGTGTCGTTTTATTTCCCTTTCAGTGTCTCTTTTTTTGATTGTTTCACGTTTGTCGAAAAACTTTTTTCCTTTGCCAAGCCCAATTTCAAGTTTTGCGAACCCCTTTTCGTTAAAGAAAATGCGAAGTGGTATAATCGTATAACCCTTCTCTTTTATTTTGGATTCCAGTTTCTTCAGCTCCTTTTTGTTGAGAAGGAGCTTTCGGTCGTGTACGGCCAGATGATTGTTGGAATTGCCAAATCGGTATTCAGCAACATGCATATTCTTTACCCAGAGTTCGCCTTTATCAAAATAGCAAAAGCTGTCAACGAATCCAACCTGTCCTTCTCGGATAGACTTGACCTCCGTCCCGGCCAGGACCATTCCAGCCTCTAATTTATCTTCAAAAAAGTAGTCTCTAAAAGCAGTTCGGTTTTTTATTTCCATCATATTGTGCAAAATTATTGCCGGAACGCGAATTATAGTGGCAAATGGGCTTTGTACCGGAGAAATACGAAATCAAAATTCGATACCGGATTTAAAGAAATAGCAGACCTAACTTCTAAATAGCGTTAGAATTGTAGCGACCTTTTCTTTGAGGTCTTTTCGGCTTACAATAAAATCCAGAAAACCATGTTCCAGCAGAAATTCACTACGTTGAAAGCCTTCGGGAAGGTCTTTTTTTATCGTTTCTTTGATAACACGCGGACCTGCAAATCCGATCAAGGCGCCGGGTTCTGCAATATTCAAGTCACCTAACATTCCAAAAGAAGCCGAAATTCCACCAAAAGACGGATCTGTAAGTAATGAGATGTATGGAATTTTAGCATCCGTCAGTTGAGACAATTTCCCAGATACTTTTGCCAACTGCATAAGCGAAAAAGCGCTTTCCATCATCCTTGCGCCGCCTGATTTGCAGATTATAATTAAAGGCGCGCGATGCGCGAGTGAATAGTCTACGGCACGGGAGATTCTTTCGCCCATCACGCTGCCAAGCGACCCGCCAATGAATTCGAAATCCATGCAGCAAACAACGACATGATGATCTTTGATGTCGCCGGTAGCCACTCGAATCGAATCAGTAATATCAGTTTTGATCCAAGCTTCTTCAAGCCTCGTTTGGTATGATTTTAAATCGGTAAAATGCAGAAAATCCTTAGATCGGATGTTTTCAAACATTACCTCGTACGAATTATTGTTGAATAATATTTCAAAATATTCGTCGCTCCCAATCCTGTGATGATGATTG
This sequence comes from Chitinophagia bacterium, assembly GCA_021324175.1. Lineage (GTDB taxonomy): Bacteria > Bacteroidota > Bacteroidia > Chitinophagales > Chitinophagaceae > Puia. The sequence continues at coordinate 321 of JAJPJP010000105.1, read as the reverse complement.
CATTTCGGACAAACGAAGAGGTTGTCGCGAAGCTCAGTCACTGTGCATATATAATTGCAATTTGGACATTTCGTCCAAAGACCCTCAGGGGTCTCTTTTTTTTCGGCGGTACTCGTTAGAATGCCCTTCTTAATACGCTTGAACCACCTGGTTTTGCTTTCCTCTCCTTTTCCGTCATCACCTGCCAGGTTTGCTTCAAAATCGTCGTCTAGTTTCATCATTCAAATTTGATTTTTTTTGAAACCCCAGGTCTTATCAATTGCTATCACTCGCCGGGTTTGCGATCAAATATAATTTGTCGGACGTCCCCAACACTATTTT
>JAJPJP010000221.1 GCA_021324175.1 Chitinophagia bacterium | reverse complement strand
TCATATAAGACCAGAAAGGCAAAGACAATGGTTAACCTTGCCCAGGTGATTGCCACCAACAGTGTTTCGACAATTCGCTTTCAAGACAATGAGGCTGCGAGGAACATTCTTTCAGAGTTATTGAACGTAGTTCCCGACATAGACCATGCGGCAATATTTGACAGTTCAGGGCGACTTTTTGCATCTTATGACAAACAAGGAGTTGAAAAAATGACTATCCCGCAGGAACTGAAAGATCATGAATCCTTATATACCGAAAAGATGCTCTTTGTTCGAGGTGAAATTCTCAACTATGGAGACAAGATAGGGACTGTGGTGCTCCAGGTTGAACTTACAGAGCTGAACGACATAAAAACCTTTAAGTACAAATTAGCCACTGTATTGTTGCTCGTTGGATTCGGCTTCTCATTCCTGATTGCCATTATCATGCAGACCTATATTTCCAGGCGACTATTGCGGCTTGTGGATGCAATGAAAGAGGTCAGTCGCACAGGCGATTATAGCAAATCGATCATGAACGAAGGTAGTGACGAAATTGGCACGTTAGGGGCGGTATATAACAACCTGATGCTGCAGGTGCGCGAAAATCAGAGGCGAAAAGATGAATTTATCGGCATTGCCAGTCACGAATTAAAAACACCCCTCACAAGCATCAAGGGATATCTCGAATTGCTGATAGGCCTGGAAGAAAAAGAGCCCAACAAGTTGTTTACTCAAAAAGCAATAGAAAGCGTCGGCAAGCTTGAGAAACTCATCAATGACTTGCTAGATGTCTCCAAGATCCAAAGCGGGCAACTCGAATTGAACAAACAGGTATTTGATCTCCAGGGACTTCTGGAGGAAACTATTTTTTCGTTCCAAATGACGTCGAAATCACACCAAATTGTCAGGGGAAGCGAACCGGTGAGCGCCAAAGTCCAGGCAGACAAGCAGCGGATCGAACAAGTGCTTTTCAATCTCTTTTCCAACGCCGTAAAATACTCTCCCGGCGAGAAAAAAATTATTGTTATTATCGACAAAGGGTCAAATGAGGCCACTGTCAAGATACGAGACTTCGGTATTGGCGTCTCCAAGGACGAGCAATCCAACATTTTTGAAAGATTCTATCGTTCGAAAGACACATCTATCCACATTTCCGGCTTTGGGCTTGGACTTTATATTTGCATGGATATAATTAAACGGCATGGTGGACGGATGTGGGTTGAAACCGAGAAGAAAGGGTCTTCTTTTTATTTCACATTACCGTTAGTTAATTAAGACCAATGAAAAAAATTCTTGTGCTGGATGACGACACTGACATTTTGATCTTGATGCAAATGACACTTAAAATTCACGAATTTGACGTGGAAGCCATTTCAAGATGGCAGGATATTGACGAAAGCATCAGCAAATTTAATCCCGACCTGATCATGCTTGATGTTTCCTTAAATGGCGCAGACGGACGCGATATTTGCAAAAGGTTAAAACTCTCAGCTGAAACTGGTCATATCCCAATTATTCTCTTTTCCGCGAATGCGGAGATGGGGAACAATATCGGGGAGTTCCATGCCCAGGCATTTATTGCCAAGCCCTATGAACTTGCCCATCTTATAAGTACCATTAAATCTCACCTCAACTGATTTGTCCAAGGCCTAAATAAGGTCGCATGTATGTTATCAAGCACGTTTCCTAACATTAGTCAGTTCTTTCTGAATTTTCTAATCGCGGTTTTAGCCAATGCGATTCAAAAATACTCGCCGAGGCTGAGGTGCCAGTCGAAAGAGTCTCTTCCGATCGCGAAATCAAGCGCCATATTTACATTGGATTTTCTGTTGAATTTAATTCTAAGTCCCGTCCCTATGGCTGGTCGCAGATAGGCGAAATTATTGGTAACGGGTTCTGTAAATGATTGCACGTTTGCAAACACAACTCCGCCCCAGAAACCGTTTGCACTGATGTCGAATCTGTACTCCGCCTCGCTATACAGCAACTGATTTCCACGAAATCGCCAGCGTTGGTAGCCCCTGCCCAACTTTTCACTAATGTCACTGGCTGTTGCGGGTAAATCAAAATAAGGGACTTCCCCATAGGTTCCCCAATAAACTAACCAAAAAGCCAGCACGGAATGCCAATGATCGCTTAACGGGATATACTTTCTGTTATCAAAATAAATCGAGGACCAGTTATAAGAACTGCCCATGAAAACAGGATTCAATCGAAACGAAAGTGAAGAATATAATCCATTGATGGGATTATTTACATTTGTCCTGCTGTCAAACACGAAGTTTGGGCCGAAGCCACTGGTTGTTGAATTTGCACCCACCCCAAAGCCATATTTTTTGAACTCGCTCTCTCCCGGGCCGCTCCAATGTTCATCGATATCGTAAAAGTAGTCCAGGTTGTACCCCCACCCCAGGTAAAAATTGCCCACAATTCGTTTATTTGCATTAAGGAATATTTTCAGTTGGTCATTAGAAACAAGATCACCATTTTCATCCGAACTGCCGGAGCCAAGGCGATATGTTTCAACATCGTTGTGAATAATTCGAAACTCGCCATTCATATTCCAATTGTTGTCACTTAACCAGATATTGGGCCTGATTATGAAGCCAAAGCGTGTACTTAAATTGGTGTATGGAATAAAATAGATACTTGAAAGTTTGGTTTCAGGTGATCCGAGTTTAAATGTTGCGTTCACCGATGATACGACAAAGCTATTGCCATTGGTTGTCGCTCCCGAAACTGGGAGAAATGAAAAAAAAATACCATGTCCCGGTGTTGCCTGCCTTTTTCTAAGCTTGACATATTTACCTAACAAATCCAAGAGATCCTTTTGTTGGACCTTGGCAGTATCCGGGTTTTGCTGTTGTGCGAGGGCAGAATGCACGAAACATATCAGTATCGCTAAACATAAACAGCCCCCAAGCCATCTATATCCTTGGCAGCCTGAATTATCCGGGCAAACTGGGGGAACTGACATGCCGCTTTTAAAGGCAAAGTCATACATAGTTTCATGATGAAATTCTCGATTCTCAGCCCGCATATTGATAATTGTTTATTCCTATCTTTAACGCTATAACGAGCATCTATGATGTCAAGATAGGCACCATCGAAAGTACATTCAATTAATGTGCCTGCTGCCTTCAGTTTTCCTTCAGAATCAATTATTTTATTTGTAATTACCCAAGTATGTACAAGTATTGTAATTCCGGACTTCAAAAAGCACTGATACATTTGACGAATTTGGTGGTTATCTCGGTGCTTTGTTCGGGTGCTTATGCCCAATCGAAGTCGCTGGAATTATTTATAGATGCCGCCTTAAACAATAGTCCGTTATTGAAAGACTATAATAACCAGGCCCGTTCTAACCTGATTGACAGTCTGCGTATCCGCGCATCTTACAAGCCCCAAATAACCGGGAACAGCTTGAACACTTATTATCCGGTTATAAACGGCTGGGGCTATGACAACATCATCACAAATGGTGGCAATTTCAGCGAGTTGGTCGGCGCTACGCAAAAATTGGTTGGAAGGCCGAACCTTCAAAACCAGTTTGAAGCCATTCGCCTTCTAAATGAGGGTCTCACAGTTTCTGGAAAAATCAGCGAGCAGGATCTGAAAAAAACGATAACCAGCCAATACATTACTGCTTATGGTACCCTGCAACAATTCAGCTATAATAATGACATGCTGAATTTGCTGAGCAAAGAAGAAGCCATTCTAAAGCAACTTGCCGAAAAAGGAATTTACCGGGAAACCGATTACCTGAGTTTCCTGGTGACCCTGCAACAGCAGCTCACCCAGGTAAGTCAAATTCGGCTGCAATACCAAAACGAATGTGCGACGTTAAATTATCTTAGTGGGATCGTTGACACCTCCTTCACGGCGCTGGAGGCACCATCGCTCGATACGATTATGCTGCGTTCTATCGAAAATACCGTATTTTATCGCCAATTTGCCATTGACAGCCTCAAGCTAAGAAATAATGATTCTCAAATCGATTTCAGTTACAAACCCAAAGTAAATCTTTATGCCGATGCCGGATACATATCGTCTTTGATGTATCAACCATACAAAAATTTCGGGGCAAGTTTTGGCGTCAGCGTGGCGGTTCCGATATATGACGGGCACCAAAAAAAAATGCAACATGAAAAAATCGCCATTGCCGAGCAAACTCGCCAGCATTATCGTGACTTCTTTAAAACACAATATGATCAGCAGATAGCGCAACTATTGCAGCAGTTGCGCGCCTCGCAAGAACTAATTGACCAGACTACTGGCCAGCTAAAGTATACTCAGGGGTTGATTGACGCCAACAAAAAACTGCTTCAAACCGGAGACGCGCGCATCTCAGACTATATCCTTGCGATTGGTAACTATATAACGATGCATAATGTCGTTATTCAAAATACGGTTAACAAGATGCAAATCATCAATCAATTGAACTACTGGAACAGACAATGAACATAAAACTATTGATACAGATTCTAATGGCGACGGCTTTCTACTGCCTCGCATCGTGTCAGCCAAAAGCTGCTACGGAGGAAAAACCTGACAAGGCCGATGATTCAGCAAATCTTGGAACGCCGGTCACTATTGCCCATCCGATTGTTGGCGCGATGGATGAAACGGTAGAAGTCAATGCGGTGTCGGCATTCTTGCTCAAAACATTTGTCAAATCAAACGCCAATGGATACCTGCAGGCCGTCGATGCGCAACTTGGCAAATTTGTAACCAAAGGTCAGGATCTCTTTGTCATCAAGACCAAAGAAGCGCAGAGCCTTGGCAACACCGTTACTTCCCTTGATAGCACCATGCATTTTGAAGGTTTGATTCACATTCGCGCGCCTGGCAGCGGCTATATCACCCAGATGACTTACCAGCCCGGCGATTACGTTCAGGATAATGAGCAGCTGGCAGTCATAACAGACACAAAAAGCTTTGTATTTCTGTTAGACCTGCCTTATGAATTGAGGCCTTATTTGCCTAACAATCGGAACGTCTTGCTAAAACTACCGGATGGCACCGTCTTAAGTGGGCATGTAGACATGGCCTTACCAACAGTTGACGCCGCGTCTCAAACACAAAATTTTATCATTCGGGTAAATACTGACAGGCAAATTCCGGAAAACCTTATTGCTAAAGTGAGCCTGGTAAAAAAAGCGAAACCACATACGGTTTCAGTTCCGAAAGCAGCGATACTTACCAATGATACTCAAAGCCAATACTGGATCATGAAGCTCACCGACAGCACAACAGCAGTAAAAATTCCGATCCAAAAAGGAATAGAGACAAATAATGCCGTGGAAATTTTGTCGCCGCCTTTGAGTGACAGCGATAATATTCTGGTTACGGGAAACTACGGTCTTAGTGACACAGCAAAAGTGTCAGTTCAAAAGTGATGGCAATGGACAAACGAAACTTTTTTCTTGCTTACAAGAACCCAGTCGCGGTCGCTATCGTCATAATTATACTCGGGGGGCTGTACGCCTACAGTAAGATGCAGACGTCCTTGTTTCCCGAAATCACTTTCCCGAAAATCAAAGTTATCGCAGATGCCGGGCAGCAACCCGTCAAAAAGATGATGATCACTGTAACCCGTGAAATGGAAAATGCGATCAAGCAAGTCCCCGACCTGCAAATGATTCGCAGCACTACCAGCCGGGGAAGTTGCGAGATTTCTGCTTTTATGGATTGGAAGGCCAATATTGATGTAAGTCTCCAAAGGATCGAATCCAAGTTGAGCGAGATAAGGAATGACCTTCCCCCTGACATCAAAATTACTGTCGAGCGGATGAACCCTTCGATTCTTCCAGTAATAGGCTACTCGCTTGAGAGTTCGACAAAATCGCCAATCGAAATGAGATTATTGGCGGAATATTCCATTAAGCCGTTCCTCTCGCAAGTTGAAGGTATTTCTGAAATAAGAGTCATTGGGGGCAAGTCGAAGGAGTATTGGATTATACTCGATATCCAGAAAATGAGCTCACTGGGAATCACCCCCGATAACGTCAATACAGCTCTTGCCCAAACCAACTTCATTAAATCGAATGGATATATCAGCGACTACAGGCTGCTGTACCTTACTATCACAGATGCGTCGGTAAATTCAAAAGATCAGCTTGAGAATATTGTAGTAAACAATAATGGGAAACGCATCATTCTTGTAAAAGATATTGCAGCTGTGCAAATACAGGAAGCCAAGGAGTATGTTAAGATCAATGCCAACGGGCATGAAGGTATCCTGCTCGCCGTAATTAAACAGCCGAATGCGAACCTCATCGACGTATCAGACAGAATGGCGATTCAGCTGGAAAAACTGAGAAAGATCCTGCCTAAGGACATTTCTATTCAACCATATTATGTTCAAGCCGATTTTGTAAAAGATTCAATCAGAAGCGTGACGGATAGCCTGTGGATAGGTTTGGCATTGGCAATATTCGTCGCCATTATCTTTCTTAGATCGTTGAAAGCAAGCGCCGTCATCCTGGTCACAATTCCCGTTACGCTTTTGATGACCATCATCTGCATCTATGCTTTTGGCCAGACTTTCAACATTATGACGCTTGGAGCAATGGCCGCGGCAATCGGCCTGATCATAGACGATGCCATTGTTGTCGTGGAGCAGATACACCGAACGCATGAGGAACATCTAGAAGAACGGCCGGCAATTCTGGTAAAAAAGGCCATTCACTACCTTTTCCCTGCCATGGTGGGTTCTTCTTTAAGCACGATCGTAATTTTTGTACCATTTGCACTGATGACAGGAGTGGCAGGTGCCTATTTCAATGTCATGACAAATACGATGATTATCACGCTGGTCTGTTCGTTTTTTGTTACCTGGATATGCCTGCCAGTCATCTATCTGCTATTCTCGAAAAAGGAACGTGTGGATCGATCTTCACAGCCTGCGAAAGGCCATTCGGTTAAAAATCAGCGATGGGTGAACTTCTTTATCAGGAGGCCAATCATAAGCATCGCCTTGCTGCTCTTTTTTGGGTTCGGCATCTACTACCTCCTGCCCCGGCTGGAAACCGGTTTCCTTCCCGAAATGGATGAGGGTAGTATCGTGCTTGACTACAGTTCACTGCCAGGCACTTCACTTGAAGAAACTGACCGTATGCTACGGGAAGTCGAAAAAATCCTCCTCCAGGTTCCCGAAGTTGAAGCCTATTCCCGGCGGACGGGTACGGAAATGGGATTTTTTATAACAGAACCAAACAGGGGGGATTATTTGATCCAGCTAAAGAAATCCAGGAAGAGAACCACCGATGAAGTTAGCGACGACATCCGGAAGCAGATAAATGCCACTCAACCCACTCTACGAATCGATTTTGGTCAGGTGATTACTGATATGCTTGGCGACTTAATGACGTCGGTTCAACCAATCGAAGTAAAAATTTTCGGTGACGACCAGAAGATTTTGCGGGACCTTTCTCAGCAGGCTGCCGATATTATCTCCAAAATTGACGGAACAGCTGACGTCTTTGACGGGGTCGTGATCGCGGGCCCCTCTGTAGACATTGAACCAAATTATGAGCGGCTGGCACTATTCGGCATTTCACCGGCGAACTTGCAGTTTCAAATGCAGTGCGCTTTGGAAGGGAATGTAGCTGGCGCCGTATATGATCGTCAGCAATTGTCTGACATTCGCCTTTTGTATCCCGGTAGTCGAACACTTTCAGTCGATGATATAGGAAAATTGCCCGTATTTCTTGGTAACGGAAAACTGCAGCCGATAAGCCAGCTCGTTAATGTTCAGGTAAACCCCGGGGATGCCGAAATTCAGCGCGAAGATCTGCAATCAATGGGGGTTATATCAGCGCGATTGGAAAATCGCGACCTGGGCAGTGTAATCAAAGACATACAAAAGGAAATCGGCGAAAAGCTGATCCTGCCCCAGGGATATTCTGTCGTGTACGGAGGTTCATTCGCTGAGCAGCAACGATCATTTCACGAGCTACTGATAATATTGATTACCTCCAGCCTGCTGATATTCGGGGTAATCCTGTTTTTATTCAGGGACTTTCGAGTTGCTTTGCTGATTCTCTTGATTGCAGTACTTGGTATTGCCGGCTCTTACCTTGCGCTCTACCTGACTCACACGCAATTAAATGTGGGTTCCTATACTGGAATTATCATGATTGTGGGCATCATTGGAGAAAACGCAATATTTACTTTTCTTCAATTTCGAGAATCGTTAAAATCCAGCTCCGTGGACCACGCCATCATTTATTCAATCTCCACCAGACTGCGCCCCAAGCTGATGACGGCCCTTGGTGCCATAGCTGCTTTGATGCCCATTGCCTTGGGAATTGGCGCAGGGGCCCAACTCCATCAACCTTTGGCAATCGCTGTCATCGGTGGATTTATTGGAGCGTTGCCTTTGCTTCTGATCGCTTTACCTTCCATGATCAGGCTGTTATTTAGGAAGAGCTCCGAGTCAGTCTAAACAAAATCGAAATACTCGAGAAATGCACTCAATAGACTAAAATCTTGATCGCACAGGCTTTGATTCAAGATTTGCGAACTATACTTTTTTTGTCGTTTCTAAATGGCTTTTACCAAATACGATAGTCCGAATGACAGATTCGCCTATAGCCTGTTTTCAATCCTACGCGATCCATCGATTGATAAGCTCCAGTTATTTCTTTGCTACTACCAATACCTGGAAGGTGCCTGGCATCATTTTCGGCCTTTCTCCGGCAGCAGCTGCGGGCTCCATATCGGCCGCCGGAAGGAATACAGCGTGTTTGATTTCGTCGACAGCGATGGTACGAGCGCTCCTTTTTGTTTGGACGTTATCCAGAACTTTAAATTTGTCGGCACCTAACTCTTCGATGATGCTCAATTTGCCTTCCCCGCATGAAGCAAATGCATATTTTAAACCGCTATCAAATCCGACACCATCACATCCATCACCAATTGGAAGTTTGTCAACAACCTTTCCGCTGGTAGCATCAACGACAATCATTTGCTTATCGCAGCCGGCGAAAAGCCTTTTCGTTTTTCGATCAATGGCAAGCCCGGTCGGTCCTTCTCCTGGCGCGATGCTCCAACTCGCCTCAACAGCATTAGTGACTATATTGACCTCGGAAATTTCATTTTTGTCTTCAATGTTTACGAAAATCTTCCCCTGACCATCTGAAACTGCCGTTTCAGGCTTGCCAGGCACTGGAATTGTCGCTATCACCTTGTCAGATTCAGGATCAATTACAGACAGATCTTTGCTCCTTCCGTTACAGGTAATTATCTTCTTCGAAAAGTCGTCGAACATGATTGCGTCAGGATTTTGTCCGGCAGATACCTGGGCAATAATCTGATTGGTTTTCAAATCAAAAACCGTCACATTGTTCAATCTGCCATTACTTGTATACCCTTTATTAAGTGCAAGGTCGAAGGCAATGCCGTGAACGCCAGTTGTGCCTGGTATGACTCCAACAGAGTCTCCCGTTGTTTCATCGAGGATATTGACTTGTGTCCCATGCGATACATAAATTCGGTTGTTGCCCGGACCTACTGAAATATAATCCCAACCTCCGCTGCTTGCAACATGAAAAGTTTTCTCTATGGAAAAACCGCTACTTCCCTGAGCAATTGCTATTGACGGAAGAATAAAAGAACAGGCCAACAAAATTCCTAATAGTCGTTTCATATCGAAGATTTTTAATGAACCAATATTTAAATACTATAAAACTCAAAATAAATTCTGAAGAAAAATTGAAGTTATGTGTCCATCGCGAGCTAAGGTGCTTCTTACTGTGGATTTGAATTACCTTGCAATCATGAAGGTGCTCGTTATCGAAGATGAAAAACAACTTAGTGACAGCATAACCACATGCCTGAAACAGGAGGGCTTTATTAGCGAAACTGCCTGCGACTATGAGACGGCTCTGCAGCGGGTCGAATCTTTCGAATATGACTGCATTTTGCTGGATATCAATTTACCAGGAGGCAGCGGACTGGATATTTTGCAACAGTTAAAGAAAAACAAGAAAATGGACGGCATTCTGATCATTTCGGCAAGAAACTCGCTTGAAGATAAGATAACCGGCCTCCAGTCTGGCGCCGACGACTACCTTTCCAAGCCATTTCATCTCTCTGAACTCATGGCGCGCATAGCTGCCATAATCCGAAGAAAAAATTCGGCGGGCAGAAACCTGATGGAATTCAACGAACTCTCGATCGACATATTTGCTAAAACAGTCACGGCGAACAACAAACTCATTGAACTGACGCGCAAAGAATACCAACTGCTTTTGTATTTTGCTTATAACAAAAATCGTGTCATTTCAAAGAACGCCATTGCAGAGCATTTGTGGGGAGATGAAGTTGAGAGCGCCTCCAATTACGATTTCATTTATACACATGTAAAAAACCTTCGAAAAAAACTTATCGCCTCTGGGTGCGGGGACTATATTCAGTCGGTATATGGAATGGGCTATAAATTTTCAGTATAATGAAACTTATTTCAAAATATAATCGGATTAATGTCTTGGCAACGATCGGTGTTCTGCTTGTTGCAAGCGTTAGCTATTATTTTATTGTACGGTATGTTCTGACTCACCAACTGGATAACACGCTAAAAGTAGAAGAAGCTGAAATTTTAAGTTTCGTTAAAACAAACAATCGCTTGCCTGCGGCTTCAAATTACAGAGACCAGCACACCAGTTTTTCAATAGTTGACAAACCATTCAGGAGGGAATTCAGCAATATCGAAATTTGTCATGTCGGCCGCCATTCGGAAAACGACGAGTATCGGCAGCTGGCTTTTCCAGTCCAGATCGGAGGGACCATCTACAAGGCAACAGTAACCAAGTCTGAAGAAGAGATTGAAGACCTGGTCTGGCTAATTGTGGAAGTTACATTGGCCGTCGTTGCCCTGCTGCTGGTAATACTTTTTGTCGCGAATCGACTTTTGCTGCGTAAGATCTGGCAGCCATTTTATCGGACCCTTGAATCCATAAAATCGTTCAACCTTTCGAACAAAACGGCCAACCGGCCAGAAATGATCAAGATTACTGAGTTTAATGAACTGAACAATGCGGTAAGTGTCATGCAGTCAAGAATAATCAGAGACTATGAAACGCTCAAAAACTTCGCAGATAATGCATCGCATGAAATGCAAACGCCGTTGGCGATCCTGAATTCTAAGCTTGATTTGTTGATACAGGAACAAAGCATTAGCGAATCCCAGACCAGACACCTTCAGGCAATGTATGATGCTCTCGGCAGGCTCTCCAAGCTAAATCAATCTCTTTTGCTCCTGACGAAAATTGAGAACAACCAGTTTACCCAGATCAATCCGGTTCGAATTGACACGCTGGTGAGAAAAAAACTGGTGCAACTGGAAGACTTCATCCATGCCAAGCACTTGCAGGTCCGAACCAATTTGCATGAAATGATTGTAAAAATGGACGACTATCTCGCCGACATACTTTTAAACAATTTATTGAGCAACGCTGTTCGCCACAATCAGCAGGACGGTTCGATCGATGTATTAGTCAGCCAGCACGAAATCGTAATAAGCAATACCGGCCCAAGATTCGAATTTGACGACCATGATATATTTGAAAGATTCAAAAAAACCGCCCAATCTGAAGGGGTTGGCCTTGGTCTTGCAATCGCCAAACAAATTTGCGACAATTATCAATTCGGGCTGGATTATTCATTTCGAGACAATCGCCATCGATTTCAGGTTCATGTCAACAATCCTGATTAGACCGACATTCATCAAACCGGCTTTCCCCCGTTCGGGTCAAAATCGCTTGTTATGAAAACATTTGCTGAAAAAGTCATTTCGTTTAACAGTCGCCTGGATTTCCGGGGAACGCTGCCGGAAAATGTAAGGGTCCTGAACCCGTTCAGGGATGACGAAGTCGCGTTGGGAATTTCAAGACAATTCTACAAAAAGTTCTATAGCGACACCAGGAGCCGGCGGCTGATCCTGGGCATAAACCCGGGAAGGTTTGGGGCAGGCATTACCGGGATACCGTTTACTGATCCAAAGAGAGTCGTCGAAAAATGCGGAATAATATATGAAGGAAAGTTAAAGCACGAAATGTCCTCAGTATTTGTATATGAAACGATTGATGCATTTGGCGGCGTCTCGTTATTTTACGACAAATTCTATATCAGTTCAATATGCCCATTGGGCTTTACCAGGACCAATAGCTTGGGCAAAGAGGTAAACCTAAACTATTATGACCTCCCGGATTTGGCAAAATCGGTATATGATTTTATGATTAGGAGCCTCAGGAAGCAATTGACCTTCGGAATCGACCGGGAATTGGCGATTTGCCTCGGAACTGGCAAGAACGAAAAAACGATTAGGTGCATCAATGATCAGTTCGGCTTTTTCAAGAGAATAGTCGCGCTCGAGCACCCTCGTTTCGTTATGCAGTACAATTTGAAAAATAAGGCCAGGTACATTGCAAAATATGTTGCAGAATTGCAAAAGTCCTGACCTGGGCTTAAATTACCTTCCATTAGCTTTTAGAACTGCTATTTCCTTCTTGTCGTCGTCATCATAGGTCTTCTTTACAATGTAATGCCATTGCTTATCGGAGACATCCACAAAAAAAATATCACCGGTTTTATGATTCTTTATGGCATCCTGGAATTCCTTCGGCATCATTTCTTCGCCAAAAAACCAGCCTGTATCGCCATGAGTCGTATTTCCATCCATCGTATATTGTTCGGACAGCTGATCGAAAGAAGCTCCATCTGTAAGTTTTTGCTGGATTAATTTCTTAAGGCTGTCAATTTGAGTTGGCGACAGCGAAGCGCCATCAAGAAATATATAGCTGGCCCTGTAAGCGACCTTTTCCGTTGCTTCTAAGACCTTATACGTGACATACCCCACAGAAAAAATATCGCCTTTATTTTGCCTTAACAAACGCTTATCGATAAGTGTTGAATCCTTTTGAGAATTAAGCTTGAGGATGGAGGGTTTAAGATTTGGATTTGCATCTGCAAATTGCTGAGCTTCAGCCACCGAATTAATCTTTTGGAATCGCTCGGTCAACGTTTGCTGGGAAAATACATTTAACCATATCATCGATAAAAAAATTACAAAAACGTTTTTCATACTTTGACTTTTAATCTGATTTGACAAATCGCAAAGTTACTCAAACAACGCTTGACCAAGAAGTTAATTCCTTATCAGATTGTTATTTTGTCTTCCTGATTAAGTCTGCGATGGATGCTGTGAAAATTGATAAATACCCGGTTTGATGTCCTGGCCAAGTCAGCATCATGGAGCTGGAACCGCGGTTACCCATGAACTGAAAGCGTCGCCTTCAGGCGGATATCCCTGGACGAAGATCCGATTCGAATCTGGAATTGGCCAGGCTCTATGACCCGATTGAAATGCTGATCTAAAAACGCCAACATGGATGGTTTAATCTTAAATGAAACTTTCATAGATTCTTGCGGTCGCAAATGTATACGCTGAAACCCTTTTAATTCCATCACGGGTGTCGCTACTGAGGTAATCATAGCGCGAATGTAGAGTTGAACGACTTCATCTGCTTCCATCTTGCCACTATTCCTGACCAAGCATTCCGCCTCTGCTGAATCGCCGATACCAATCTCGGCCCGATCAATTCGCAGACTGTCATAAGCAAACTGCGAATAGCTCATCCCATAACCAAAGGGAAAAAGTGGGAGGCCTGTCAGATCCATGTAATCATCTCCCCGCCCCGTGGGTCGATGATTGTACACTAATGGCAATTGGCCCTCAGAAATGGGAAAGGTTATTGGTAGGCGACCTCCTGGACTGTAGTCGCCAAATAGTATAGCGGCGATAGCGGGGCCTCCTTGTTCACCGGGGTACCAGGCGTCGACTATTCCCTTTACCTGGTCCATCCAGCCAGACATCGTAATTGCACTTCCGCCAACCAGGATGATGATCACGGGCTTGCCCGTTGCTGCAATTCCATTGATCAGATCCTCCTGCCTTCCGGGCAATGCAAGAGAGGCCCTATCGCGAAATTCGCCTTCTTCTATTCCAGCAACCAGTACCACCACGTCAGCCTTTCTTGACAATTCTATTGCCTGCGCATTAAGTCTGCCGGCTTCAGAGACAGAATCAGCATTCCATATCAATTTGACACGTGCGTTCCCGACGGGTTCAAAAAACTCGATTCTTATTTTATATTCTTTGTCCTTTTCAAAATAAAAATTCTTCAGTCGCGCATGAAATGATGCCTTTTCCCAATTGTCAATTAGTAAATGATTATTTATATATAACCTGAATCCGTCATTGCCTTCAATTCCGATCTTGAAATTTCCCGTTTTCGGGCACCTGATTGTTCCGTTCCAGCGCGCGGAAAAAAAATCAGACTTAATCGAGCTGTCGGGAGAAGACAGTGTCCAGAGAAAATCAATCGTTGGATCCGTTCGGATGAGCCTCGGGGTACCGGACAGCGAGATATTGTCAAAATATTCACCCGTAAGACCCATTGCGCCTTGAGCAAGGGAAGGGCTGAGATAATTGGGCGCAATGACCTCCCATGAAGCATCTTTCCTGCCACATCCAGGCGCGTAAAGAACCTCGCGATGTGTTCCCGCTCTTTGTTTAATTCCATCCAGAACATTAATTCTCCCATTGCCCGGTCCCGAGTAACCGCCAAGCCTTGCCTCAGTTGCATCTACGCCGATCACAGCTATAGATTTTATGGAATCGGAAAGTGGAAGGACATTTTCGGCATTTTTAAGAAGAACAATGGATTCCAATGCCGCCTTTTTCGCTACTTCCTTGTGCGCATTGGTCGATGCAAACTTCGAGGCTTCTTTCTCGTCGACATATGGATGGTCGAACAAACCCAATTCGAATTTGGCCCTCAGGACCCGGGAAACCGCGTCATCAATTCTCGGCTTCTCCAATTTCCCGTCGAGAAAAGGGGGAATAAATAGGCTGTAGTGCTGATATTCGGTTTGAAAAATCACGTCTAACCCTGCGCGAACAGCCAGTTCCCCCGATTGGGGGTAATCTTTTGCCGTATAGTGAAGCACGGTTGCCCCTCCTACCCCGCCGGCATCAGAAATGACGAACCCTTTAAATTTCCATTCGTCCTTTAATTTACCAGTTAACAACCACGGATTTGCAGAACAGGGTAGGCCACCGACTGAATTATAGGCCGTCATAATTGACCGTGCACCGGCCTGTTCAATAGCCGCCTTAAAGGGCACGAGATAAATTTCATCCAATATCCGCTTGTCGTAATTTATCGGGTAGCTGTCCCGTCCTCCATCGCCGACATTGGCAACGAAGTGCTTTGGAGTGGCGATAACATTCATACGTTCGAACGCGCCAATATATGCAACACCCATTGCTGACACGAGAAATGGATCCTCACCGTAGGTTTCCTCTGTACGTCCCCAACGAACGTCAGCAGCTATATTAATCACAGGCGAAAGGATCTGTCGAATGCCCCGGCTTTTGGCTTCTTCGGCAATAGATTGAGCCACGCGGGATACTAGACTCGTGTCCCAGGTCGCCGCAAGACCAATGGATTGAGGAAAAACCGTCGCATCGTCCCGGACAAGCCCATGCAATGCCTCATCAAAAGCGATTATAGGTATGCCGAGACGAGAATCTTCGATAAAATATTTTTGTATCGAATTAATTTTTCGTGCCAACAACGCGGCATCACCTGACGTGTTGTAATTCAAAATCTGCTGAGAGACCCCAGCGCCATTCGACCCCGCACTGACCTGGAATCCCAAAATACCATGTTTATACTTTGCTGAATCACCCACCGCTACTTCCCCGGGTATCATAAAAAGTTGCCAGAATTTCTCCTCATTTGTCATCTTACTGATGAGGTCCCTGACGCGAACATCTATGGACAAAGCTGGGTTTTTGTATGGTTGAAGCGGTTGACTTTTGCTTTGCCGGGATCCAATCAAAAGCACCAGGATAAAAACAACAACCTTCGATAAATAATGACCGTTTGTATAGTTTATCATGCACGTTTAATGTTTTACGAAACTAGGTCTCCTGCATGGAACTTGTTCCATTTTTTCAGAGTCAACAGAAATTTTCGTTTTTTAAATCCCGATATTCAAACCAAAACTGGCAGGAACAATTTAGGGAGGCTTTTGGAGTCCCTCCATTTTTCGCTGTATAGTCGATTTATCGGCCTGAGTCTTCGCCAGCGTAAAAGCGGTTGAAAAATGCCTCAGCGCTTTTTCATCGTCAATTTCAGTATACAGCTCGCCCAGAAGTGCAAAGTAAAAATGATTTCCGGTCAAGTTTAACTCTTCAGCCTCCACAATTGCCTCCTCTTTTGTGCGCGCTTTTGCCAAGGCAAAGGTTCTGTTCAATGCAGCAATGGGAGAATATTCCAACTGAAGAAGCCTATTATATAACTGCAGAATGCTTTCCCATTTTTCAGCCGTGTCGTCTTTTTGCGTGTGCCAGAAGGCAATGGCTGCCTCCAAATGGTACTTCGAAATCTGATCACCTTGAGATGCTGCCCGTAAAAAAAATGCTCCCTGGCTAATCAGGTCAAGGTTCCACAATGCCTCATCCTGATCACGGTATAGTACGAGTTCCCCATTTTTATCTTTTCTTGCAGGCAATCGGGACGTATGGAAACACATCAGCGACATTAAACCGTTTACCGCTGGCAAATTGGTAGAACTGTTTTCCAATAGCAGGTAAGTCAGTCTCATGGCTTCGAGGCACAATTCCTCACGAATTATTGAATCTCGGCTTTCCGAGTAGTAACCTTCATTAAAAAGGAGATAAAGTGTGGTCAGGACTGAGTCTAGCCTGTCCGGAATTTCTTTGTCGGGCGGCAGTTCGATAGCTACTCTTGCCGCCCGCAACCGTTCCTTGGCTCTGAGCAAGCGTTTATTAATCGTCTCTTTATTCGTCAAAAATGCGGTTGCGATTTCTTCGATACCGAAACCGCATAAGATGCGCAAGGCAAGGCCTACCTGGCCTTCGGTGGTATTGCAAGGATGGCAAATAGCAAACAGCATTTGTAATTGGCTGTCGGTGATATTCTTTTCGGAAAGGTCAATCTCTGGTTCCTCAGATGTCGGAACTGAGGATTGAATAGTCTTTTGGATGGTATTGATAAATAGATGATGGCGTTTTAAATAATTCCGGGCCTTGTTTTTTGCGACGGTATAAAGCCACGCGGTAGGGTTCTCGGGAATCCCCTTATATGGCCAGGTTTCGAAAGCGGCCAAAAAAGTGTCGCCGGTAATGTCTTCAGCCAAACCGATATTTCCTATGCCAAATAGCTTGGAAAGAACCGCAGCAATTTTTCTGGCTTCGGTCCTGAATAAATGCGGTATTAATTCCCGGTGGTCCATGTAACATCCCCCATATAAAAATACGTTAGGCCGAGTGCATAGCGAGGGTCAGTTCAGGCAGGTTTTACGCAGTTTACTCACGCTGCCTTTCAGAGACATCTCCCTTATGAATTTGTGCCGTCACTTTTGGCAATTCTCCTCACTTCCACCGTGTTGCCTTCACCCTGCAGGACAGGGCATCCTTTGGCAAATTCAACGGCTTCTTCGACAGAGTCCGCCTTGACGATGATATAACCGCCGATCGTTTCTTTAATTTCCCCAAATGGTCCGTTTGTAACTACCCTGTTATGATGGACAACCCGCGCTTCGTCAAAGGGAAGGCCGTTTCCGCCAGCAAATTTATTTTGAGCGGCGATTCCTCCAATCCAATCCATTGTTTGTTTCATCCATACCTGAATTTGTTCGGGAGACGCAACCTTGTTGCCATCCTGATGCCTGAAGATCAAAATGAATTCATCCATTTTTTTAAATTTTAATTTGATGACTTGTTCACGTGAACATAACAATCGAGGCAATGCAGATTGGACAAGTTAAAATTGAAACAGCAAGAAAAATTCCATTTGACCTATTCAATAAAATGCCAGCATACTCCTGCCATATCGATAATATTGACTTCAAGACCGTAAGGCATTTCGGTGGGTTCACCCACACGAATGCGATATTTTTCAGCCAGTCTATTTTTTTTGAACATATTCCCAAAATCCCCGGACATTGCCAATCCGTATCGTAATCATGAAGTTCTGGGCAAAATGATCGTCATGAAATTGTTGTAAAATAAATTTGCATCCGCCCCAATCGAACCCGGCGAAACCGGCAGATTCCCAGGGTTTTTTAAATCCAAGATCCCCAAAAAATAGCTTGGCTTCCTCGAATCTCTGTCCCGAAGGCACAAAAGGCTATAATGAAATGGGTCTCATAATTGTGTCTTTGGCAAAAACTTCAGGAAAGGTTCCAATCGCTATTTCGCCTGCTCAAGTTTTTCCAGCTTTACCCGAGTTTCCGGAATTTCCTTTATCGCCAAAGCCTTGCGGAAATTGTCCATAGCTTTTACTCTATTACCAGTCGCTTCATAAAAATCGCCCATAGAATCGAAGACATTTGGACTCTCGGGATAGTTGGCAATGTTCAGCTTGAATAAATATTCTGCTTCGCTGTATCTCTTCTTCGCGAGTTCCTGGTAACCCATACTATTTGCAAGTTCTTCAGGAAATTTTATCGTATAACCCATCGATTTTGACACGATTTCATAGTGCTTTTCAATTTTGGCGATTGCACCCATATCCGGGTTAATTTGCTCATCTAACGAGAGCCTTAATGGATAAAATTCGAACAGGAAATGCAATGCGTCATATTCGGCGATTAGTGGCACCGATCCATGATTATCTGAATCGTAATATTTCGACTTGAACTTTAGTTGGTTATTTCTGGTCATGGCCAAATAACCATTCAGTTGCAGAATCGACCGGATGTGTCGCGTCATGGGTGTGGTGTCCTGTTGCACCTCCAATGTATCCATGCCCGGACTCATGGTATTTGCAATTCCTAAAAACAAAGACGTTCCGGGAAATTGTCGGTCCTCCAGGGCTGACTTTGCTTGCCCCAGCAACTTCTTATGGTCCCACCACATGCTCGGGTCGATCGCCACGTACGCATTGAATAGACCGGTATGATTTACAAAAGTATTGATCACCGTTAGGCCGCCAAAGGAATGACCCACGAGTATTCTAAAAGGCTGCGTCGGGTATGTAGAATCAATATGCGGAATAAGCTCATGTTGGATGAACGATAAAAACGCCTCTCCTCCACCCGACGTCCGGATAGCGCTGCTGTCCATAAAGGGGGGATCAGCATCCACATGGGTCGGAGTTAAATCTCTCGTTCGATCGGTATTGGGAATACCCACCACAATCATTTCCGGGCAAATTGTATTGCCATTTATCGAACTGAGTTGATGGATCATGCCGACGACAGAGTAAAAATGGGCGTCACCGTCCAAAAGGTATAAGACCGGGTACCGCTGTTTCGCGTAAACGTCATTGTTTCCGCTATTGGGAACGTAAACCCAGATTTTTCGTTCTTCCTTTAGAATCTTTGAATTAACCTTATCCACGGTGCCGAGAGTGATCTTGTCATTATGCTGACATGCCAATCCCGCAAATAGAGCAACAATGCTGATAATTATTAATTTTTTCATAACTGAAATGGCAAATGATTTTAAAATTGCCCCGCCTTCAAATTTGTCGGGAGAGTTTTTAGATGCATTCTATTGTCACATCGTTCCTGGGACGCAAATTTTCTACATCACAGCGCCAACTTTACTTTTTTCAATTCTTTTGTGAAAATAGTAGTATGATATGAAAAGTAATAAGATTGGCAACACCATAAAGCTAATTTGAGGTTTAAAGCCATCGGTTGCAATTCCGGAATATGTGGCTCCAATTAAATCGAAAAAAAAGCCCGCATAAGCCCACTCCTTGAGCCGCGGAAACCCTGGGATGATAATTGCTATAACTCCCAGCAATTTCGCTATGCCAATAAATTGGTTAAAATAGTCAGGATAACCCAGGTGCGTCATAAGTGCCTTGGAATCGGGCGCATTGATGATTTCCTCGTAGGCGGAAAATAGCATGAAAACGCAAAAAATGACAGTAATTATCCAAAAGATGATGGTGATCTTTTTCATCGGCTAATTTTTTGTTCCGAAATTAACCTGAATATAAACAATTCCAGGAAATTCCCAACAAACAAGCGACAAAGCAAATCCGGAATGGATTTTCTATTTGGGAAGGTTCGAAAATCATTTGAATTATCGCTTCAGAATGTTCCCATTGATTACTTTGGACAAAACTTCGTCGCGAAGTGTTTGACTCATGCCGATTTTTGCTGTCCCCATGTCTAATATAGTTCCCTGGATACTCTTGATCTTTTTGATGTTTACAATAAATGATTTGTGCACTTTGATAAACTCCTCGGCAGGCAATTGTTCCTGAAGGCTTTTAATGGTCAGATACACCATGATTTTTTTGGAGGTTGTATGCAAAAGAACATAGTTAAGCATTGCTTCCGCATATATCAGCTCATCGTAAAATACCCGTTCAACCAGTTGATCATTTTTTACAAAAAAATGGTTTCGTTTTGTTGGTTCAAGCTGTCTTGGCATTTTTGCGACGCAAGCATCCCTTGCTTTATTGCTTGCTTTAAGGAATCGTTCAAACGATATTGGCTTTACCAGGTAATCCACCACATCCAGGCCAAATGCCTCAACTGCATGTTCCGAATATGCGGTTGTTAATATGACACTGGCCTCTGTCTTGAAGCTATTTAAAAATTCCAGCCCGCTAAGCTTTGGCATATTAATGTCAAGATACAGGATGTCCGTCTCTTGTTTTTCCAGCATCGACATAGCCGCTAGGGGGTGCTCCGCCGTTCCCACCAACTGCAGGAATTCGATTTCCTTTATAAATTCTTCGAGTATTTTCCGTGCGACGGGCTCGTCGTCGATTACAATGCATTTACATTTCATGACAATTGAATTTCCAGGGTAGTTTCATACAGTGAACCGCAGTTTTTTGTGGACAGCTGATATTTTTGGCCGTATAATAGTTCCAGCCTTCGCTTCAGGTTTGCAATACCGATTCCGTTCGAGGACGTTGAATTTTCAGACTGATTCATTTCCTTAGAATTGACAATAGAGCTGAATAATGTCTTATCACGTGTATAAATAAATATAGAAATCTTATTTTCCCGGTCGGCATAATTACTAACGTATTTAAACGCATTTTCGATAATTGTGGTAAAAAGCAACGGTGGAACTTTCAGGCTACTGTCGACGTTTTCAATTTGTACATCAACCTGCAAATTGCTACTTTTTCTTAGGCGTTGGAAATCAACATAATTCCGGACGTATGCCAGCTCCTTTTCCAGTCTCACCGTTTCCGCCCCGCATTCATACAATTGGTACCTCAATAATTCGGAAAATTGCAGGAGGCTGTTTCTCGCCACTTGGTTATTTCGATCAATGTGACCGTAAATGGTGTTGAGCGAATTAAATAGCGCGTGAGGGTTGATTTGTGCTTTCAAATATTCCAATTCCTTTCTGATATTTTCTCTTTCCAATGATTCGATCTTCCGTCTCCACATGATTTTATCGAACAGCATTTTTGCCCCGATGGTCATGGCAAGCCACAAGGCGATATTTAGCAACGACGTCCAGTATAACGAAGCAAATGAAATTTTTGGCGCGTCCCGGTACCAAAGAACGCTGACTACCGTCGCGGTAACTGCCCGAAGAAAGGCAGATGTGGCAATAACTACCAAAACGATAGACACAAATCGCGAGAAAAATCTGGGGAGCCACAATTTTGGAATTGCCCAATTGTTGATGAGGTAAAAATCTGCAGTAATAAAAACCAGGTAACAAAATTTTACTCCCATCGACCGCGCCAGTGTAAAGGAATAATTGTGGAACACCAATGCCCATGAAAAATAGATAACGGTCCAGAACAAAAGGTGATACAAAATTCTTCTTCTTTTCAAATTGCTATTTTAGGCAAAGGTAGCGATGTAGCTTACCTGCTCGATTTTATTACATGAATGACATTATTTTCTTGATAAATGCGGGTTTGATCAAGAAAAGACAGCAGTTTGTGTAAAACCTTTGTCAATCAAAGACTCAATAGCCAGCTTTGACGAATCAAAAAAGTTATGAAATGACGAAAAAAATTATGTCCTGGCTGATCCAATCACCTGTAACAGGACAGGGATCAATTTTGATTGTTAGATTGATGACCGGTGGCATATTTCTTTGGGAAGGCATACTCAAATTTGTATATGTAAATCAAGGTGTAGGAAGATTTGCCAAATTGGGTTTCCCGCTGCCTGAAACTACAGCCCACTTCGTGGCCATTGGTGAAATCATTGGCGGATTGCTTTTGATCTTCGGATTCATGACGCGGATTGTAGCGCTATATTTTGTTATACAGATGATTGTGGCTGTCCTGAGTACGAAAATCGACCTATACCTCGGAACCAGCCCGTTGCCAATGCCTCCTGCCCCTCCAAAGACGGGTATTTGGGCCGTCCTCCACGAAATCAGGGCAGACTATGCACAGATACTTTGCTGCATTTTCCTGGTATTGGAGGGAGCAGGGCGAATTTCAATGGATTTTGTAAAAACTACTTCTAAGAAAGTATTCAGCTTATAATTCCTCAGAACTCCATCGAATGGCTTTCTCCGCAATCATCGAAGCTGGTAGGACGTTTGAACAGCTACTCCCTGGCTGATCGTTTGGTAAACAACGCAATATCGTTCCGTGAGCCTGGCGAGACTGTCGATTTGTTCTTGAGTTGCATCGAGCTCCAGTTCAAAATATAGCCTGATATTCAAAAAGCCGACAGGAATATCTTTGGATACGCCCAATGTACCCCGAAAATCAAGATCCCCCTCGGCCCTTACATAGCCCTTTTCAATTTGGAGTCCAATGGCTGTCGCTACGGCCGAAACGGTCACCCCCGCACATGCCACCAATGCCTCTAACAACAGGTCGCCTGAGCAAGCAAGCATACCCGTCCCGCCTGTTGCCGGATGCAACCCTGCCTCAGCCATTAAGCGGCCGGTTTCCACTTTGCATGAAACTCCCTCCCCGATTGTTCCTTGCGCCTTTAGCGTGATAAAGGCCGCTTCTGGAGACTCCCGGTATTTTTCTTTTAACGGGGATTGCAATTCTTTTAATTCTGTTGACGTCATGGTAACTGGAATTGGGACCGAACAATATATTTTGGAATCGATAGTTTCGAAAACTCCTGCTAATTATCAGCATCTATTTCGAGCTGTCATCACCAAGGTAGAATTTAGGGATGGGCTGGCTTTTTCTTTCGACATCCCAGATTATGCTTGCTACCTTCCAGCTTCCTGCAGTCTTAACCAGTTGAAAGCTGTTAACGCCCCTTTCCGTTAAAGAATCGGGATTATTGATATAAGATGCATAGGTACTTATCCGCTGGGCGATTTTACCGAACTGATCAGTACGTCCTGCTATCTCCTTCTCAAAAAATGACCGGACTCCATTATCCTTAACAAAGTCTTCGTACGCTTTGATGAATTCATTTAAACTGAGCACCTGAAGAGAATCACTTCGAAAGTTCATGAGCTGAGCTTCGGGAATGAACACTGTTCGAATACTGTCAAAATTCATCCTGTGCCCTTGTTTAAAACTAATAATATCATACGCGCCATCAACTGCCTTTTTAATCGCGTCAGCGTCAGACGTTGAAAAACCGTTCTTGCTCCCAATGACCTCTCCATTGCCCGGGCTGCCGCATGAGTATACGATTGTCGCCACTAAAAGAATGAGTACTTTCCGTATAAGATTTTTCATTTAATCGTCAATTTTTCGAATGACCACAAAGGCTAACCCCCGATCCTGACATACTTTTCAATTATTTCTCGGTTGATCCCGGTGCCCTCGACCTTTTCCAAACCCTTTTGCGTCAACGTATCCTTGTTAATGCTGATGGTAAACCGAAACGATTTGCCCTGCCAGTTCCTGTCATTATAAAAGTCAAGATGTTCCGTATATTGGTCGCCTTGCAAATCATAACTTCCACCGCCCGCATCAAAATTCAAAGACGAATCTTTGGGCACATCGACATCGTGTTTCAAAAAAGCAAAATGTGTTCCATTGATCACCTTGATCATTCTTTGCTTTTTGGTGTAATCGGTAGTCACGCTTTCGCCCTTCGTAATGGTGATTCCTTCAAATAGTTGCCAGGTCCCGCTTATTTCAGGAAATGTTGCGGTCGCATCGGGTTTCGAAGGCTGCTTGCATGACGGGATGCTTACCACCAGTGCGAATAATGCGATTTGCTGAATTCTCATTTGCTGGAGTTAAGGTCTAAAGATAGTAAAGGATAGTTTTATCATTCGTTTTTTTGGGGATCCTCGGGAATCGCCTTCATTCGACAAAATACTTCACGCCGTTTGCGGACAGAAACTCCTTAATTATATCGACATGGACGCAGTGTCCGACATGAAGGAATGGCTGATTGTTTACCAAAATAGTTTTGCCCCCTGCCTGAAAGGCGTAATCCTTCATGTCAAATCCCAGATGCAAATGATTTGTGCTGCTCTGTATTCCGCAAATAATGCCACGCTCATCAAAGAGGGGGCCGCCACTCTGGCCGCGTAAACCTGGTGTGCTTATTTCCAGCCCCACAATTCTCGCTCCATCCCCAAGATGTCGAGTGATGATCCCATCCATTGGAAAACGCGGAGTTTCAATTTTACCCGACTTGGTCCATTCAATGCTGTCGGAGGGTTCATTGTATCGGTAATTCGAGAACTCGGGAAACGGGTAACCCAGTCGGCACAATCTCTTTCCCTGCTTTAGAATCGACGAGTCCTTAAGAAAAACAGCATGTGATTGATATGCGCGATTTTTTAAACCCTCAAAGAAAATGATAGAAAGATCATATTTCGGGTGATTAATCCATCGATATCGAAGTTGCTCATCCGTTGTGACTCCGATAAACATTTCGTTCAGCTGGATGGTTGAGTCTTTCTGAAAGTTGTATTTGGATTGAAGCTTTAAAGTCGCCTTGCGATCTGCTTTGCCAGCCAAAAGATTTCGTTCACTCACAAACTTTGCATAATGGTCATTTAACGATTGCCGGCCGGCAATCAATTCGACAACATGCTTGCAAGTAACAGCCACGCCGTCATCGTTTACAAAAAAAAAGGTAGCTGCGCCAGGAATGATATTTTTGTCGCCAAATAAGCGCGAAATGGTATAAACCGGCCTGGTAAAATTGCCGACTTCTTCTATTGCTTGTACAAACATTTTTTGAGATATTATTCAGATAAAACTCCAACCCGCCATTTTATCTTGATTTTGATCCGATGATACAGCGCTTTAACCAGCCGAATCAAATTCTATTTCATATAGAGACCAAATAGAAGAAAACCGGCAGAAACGATTGTCAAAATGATCAACAACGGCGTTATGAACCGCAGCCACGCTTTAAGGCTTATATTGACCATTGCCAAAGCGGGTAGGATTAATCCTACAGGAGTAACGAATCCCATCACTCCCATGCCATACAAATATGCATTGACAACCTCACTTCCAGGTATATTAACTATTAACGCCAGTGCCCCCATGATGGGCATCGTCAGCACGGCCATGCCTGAGCTGGACGCGATGAACAAAGTAAATAATAAAAAAAGAGAAAGTAAGGATAGAATAAAAAACGCTTGCGGCATGTGGACAATGAGGCCGGACGAATAGTATATCACAGAATCGCTGATCCGCCCGTCTCCCATAACAATTGTGACCCCTCTTGCGACGCCTAGGATGAGGCTAACAGGCAACAAACTGGCGGCTCCCTTAATAAAAAGCCGGACAAATTCGCTTTCTCTCATCCGTAAAATGAATGCGACAAGTATTGACGACCCGATAAATAATGTGGTCATTTCGGTCAGCCACCAATGAAAAAAGACTACACCAAGGATAATCGTTAGAAAAGTGAAAAGAAAAAGGAGTAGCATGAGTCTGGTTTGCAGTCCCAGGCGGGTCGGTACTTCTTTCAATGGTTCCGCATCCGAAAAGGGGGCGTCGACAACGCCGTCTGTTGCCAGGACAATCGAGGATTTAGGGTTCTTTTTTATTTTTTCAGCATACCAGGCAAAATACCATATCGTCACAGCGGTTGATACAATAAACATGACCAACCGCTCATTTAATCCGTCCTTCCAGCTAACCCCCGCAGCATTGGACGCTATAATTGTTGCAAAAGGATTTGAAAATGAAGACAATGAACCAATCTGGGTCCCTCCGAAAATTACGGCAACAGGAATTAACAGATCGTACCCCGCTGCCAAGAACAAAGGGATCATGATCGGATAAAAGACAAACGCCTCTTCAGCCATACCATATGAAGAACCCCCAAAAGAAAAAAGAAATGTGAGAATTATTAACAGCCACCGTTCCCGGCCAATCATTTTATGAGACAGATAACCTATGCCTTTGACCATCGCTCCCGATTCATTAAAAACGAACATGAAACTTCCAATCACAAGGATAAAAAATATGATCTCGATACTTTCATAGATCCCTTTTACGGGCGCTTCCAACACCTGGATAATGCCCTGGCCATTCTTACTCACCTTATGGTAGCTGCCTGGGACGGCTACGGGTTTTCGAATTGATCCGTCTTTAAACCGCTCAATCAAAATTCTAATTTTCAAGCTATCCAGCGTATGCTGGGTAAGTGGCAGGATCCTGACTCCCGAACTGCCCACAAGGGAAAAAGTGGAATCGTCGTGAACACTTAATCGATTGTATTCCCCGGATGGAATCATCCAAGTGGCGCCGGCCGCGATAACGATCACGGCCATCAATATTGAAATGGGACCTGGTAATTTTTTGAGAAAAGACATCGACTAATTTAAATTGAAGGTTCAGGCATTATCAAAAAAATCCGAATGCTCGAATGGCCCATTTCAAAATTGAAGTAAGAAAGGAAGCGCGTTTTCACGTCACCAGTCCTGAACCCGCCCCTACTTCACGTCAACTTCGTTACCCAGAAATTCGTCAATAGCCTGATCGAGCCCCGTTGAAAAAAAAATCTCGTGGCCTTGGCCAGGAATTTGCACAAACCTGGCGTTCACCCCATCGCTTCTTAGTCTCTCATAGTATCTTTTGCTGAACCTTACGGGGGTTGTCTCATCTTTTTCACCGCAAACGACCAGAACACTGGTATTCTTACTTATTCGGCCAATTACTGACTCAGGGGAGACGCTATTGACCGAATCCTTCCACGCGGAAAATCCAGGCTGTTTTGAACCCATGTACTGCCTCCATTGTGGCAATTCGCAAGGACAGGAAGCCAGAATCGCCTTATTTACTAGTCCAGG
>JAJPJP010000119.1 GCA_021324175.1 Chitinophagia bacterium | reverse complement strand
CTTATCCAAGGCATAGTACCAGTTATATCCCTGCTGCCTTGCGTAGCCCTGCATTGCTTGAAATGAATTTCCGCCATCACGATCGCCTTCGTTAGCATTAAGTAATATCACTCCTATTTTCTTTTCTAATGAATACTGGCAGATCTCCTTGGTTCGCGACTGATTGGCAAGGACAACCGGGCAGGTATTGCAACTAAACATGACCAATAATCCATTCTCCTTTTTTACGTCATTTAATCTGACGTCGCGGCCAGAAACATCCTTGAGCTTTAGCGTAGCTTTAGGAATATCTGCTCCAATTGGAAGTGAAGCAAACACAGTAAACGCAGTGAGGCTTACGACGGTTAATGACATCAGTAGCAAGTTCCTTTTCATTTTAAATGTGTTATCATGAATACCATACAAAAGTCACGCCCTTTCTTTGGCAAACCCGGTGTTTTTACGCAAGCGGTCGAACCGGCTCCTGGCTGGATGTTTATTCGCTTTCCCTGTCATTAGTCGCGGATTTTAGGTGATGGATACTAACATTCAATTCATAGCCAACCAGCAAGACCAGGGAATTAAAATAAACAACCAGCATCAGGATCAAAATTGTTCCTATTGAGCCGTAAACCTTGTTGTAAGTTCCAAACCTGTTCACCCAAAAAGAGAGGAATACAGTGGTCGATATCATCAACAGGGTTGCCAATATGGTTCCTGGTGACGATAACCTCCAACGCTTGTGGACCGCAGGAGCATATTTGTAAATAAAGGCAATTGTAAAATAAAAGAGAGGCAAAATGATTACCCACCGAAAGGTTTTAAACAGCCACTTCGCAGAATGACGTTTTATGTTCATCCAGGTCAAAATATTTCGCAAGAGCTGATCCTGGGTCACCATAATGATTACAAAGCCAATTACGAGAAACACCAGCAAAACTGTCAATTTAATGGCCATCCAACGCGTTTGAACAAAGTTTTTTCGGGTGTTGTACATTAGTGATTTATCAAAAGAACGCATGATCCCGATCATAGCGTTGGACGAATAGAAGACCGCCAACAGGAAGCCAAATGAGAGCAATCCACCCCGGGGTTTGTTGAGAAAATCTTTCAAAAAATCGCTCACCAAAACATAAGTGTTATGATTGGGGGTGATATCCTTAGTCAGATTTAACAATTGTTCCGTAATCTGTTTTGAAATTGGGAAATAGGGGATAAGCGTGCAAAGGAAGATCGCGGCGGCGGGAACGGCTGTCAAAAAACTGAAGGAAATCGAGCGAGCCCGGTCGTTCAATCCAACCTTGCGCACCTGGTTGAAAAAAAATTTAATGACGTCATAAAGCGGTACTCTTTCGAATCCTGGTATTAGAATTTTTCTCGTTTTGGCTTCTGCAAGCCGAAACAGCGACGATTGGTATATAATCCTCTCAACTCTGGTCATATTTGAATCGAAATCAGTTTAAATTTTTGCCATCAGAGTCTTTCGATTTGTTCATTTCCGAATCCAATGCATGTTGATATTCCCTGGCGTACTTCCTATGTTGATCATATGATTCAGAAAAATTTGAATAGCCAGAAAAATCCGGCTTGGCTACAAAATATAAGAAATTTGTTTTAGGCGCATTTAAAACGGCGTCGAGCGTTTGAAAGGCCGGCGTGCAAATCGGACCCGGAGGCAATCCTTCGTGAAGATATGTATTGTATGGCGAGTCGAAGGCCAGGTATTTGTCGTAAATGCGTCTCAGCTCAAAATTCCTCATTGCAAATTTCACGGTAGGATCGGCTGCCAATTTCATTTTTTTATCAAGGCGGTTAAGATAAACGCTGGCAATTCTGGTCTTGTCCTCCTGCTTATTTGATTCTTCCTCGATAATAGAAGCCAGTATATATGCGGTTGTCGGATTTAACCTTTTTTCGTCTGCGAGTTGCTTTCTGCTATCGCTCCAAAAATCATGGTAAGTGCCGAGGAACTTCTTGAATATTTTTGATGGAGTCGTATTCCAAAAATAAGTGTAGGTGTTTGGAAAGATTGCAGTCATCACCGTATTACTGTCAAAGTTGTACCTGCGCAAACTGTCATCGCTATCGAGAAAATGCATGACGGATGCCGAATCGCATTCGAGATGTCTGCCAACCAGCGAAGCTAAATCTTCTTTTGTTCTCAATTTAGTAATGACGAGGTTCACGGGAGTCTGCTTTCCGTTACGAAGCATCCGAAGAATTGATACCAGGTTTTCGCCATTTCGGATCTCGTATTTGCCGGCTTTGACATTTGAGGGATAATCAATCCTATTTGCCAACCATTTGAAAAGGAACAGATGCTGAATTGCCGAATTTCTTTTAATAGAGTCAATTACATCGCTATATTGGGATCCCGTTCTGACATACAGGACAAATTTCCCGTCAGGGAACGACGTTGCCGGTGCAAAGAGTCCCCACGTTAAGAAAACGACCAGCAGCAGTATCACCAGCGAAAGGCAAAGGAATACTCTCTTCTTCATAGGTATTATTTATTGAACATCAAAATAATAAAAAACCCTGCTATTACTAAGACAGGGTGCATATTTTTGATGAAAATTATTACTTTTTTGGCTGTTGGACCGGCGCGGTCGATGGCGATGGTTGTTGAGTGTTCGATGGCGTATTCGTTGCGGGGAAATTTGTAGAGCTTGACGGCTTCACATCCCTGAATTGTGTCGACGTCGCCCTTGGAATGAATAAAGCCGAAAAGAGACACAAGGCTCCAACAATAATCGCCAAGGTCCAAGTTCCTTTTTCAAGTACGTCTGTTGTTTGTTTAACACCCATAAACTGGTTGCTAAAGCCCGCCACATTTCCGGCCAAACCACCACCTTTCGGGTTTTGTATCAGTACAATTAAGCCCAGAAAAATGCACGCAAGCATGAGGAGTATGACAAAAAGTACTACCATTGTTTATTTGATTGCTTCGTCAATTTTCGCTGCAAAATAAGTGTTTTTCGAGGGATTAAGCAAACTTAATTTGCGATATAATTCAGCTGCTCTTTCATTCTTTCCTTGCTTTATCAACACTTCAGCCATCGTTTCTGTTATGACTTCGCGTTGTTCAAGTGAGTGGGCAGCAAATCGCTCGATCAGAGGGTTTGGAATCGAATCTGCCATTTGCTCCTCACGTGCGTTCGGTAGCTTTTTCATCGTTCTGAGCCATTCGGTGAAACTTTTGAGCTGCTGGTCGAATTTAGATTTCGTATCATCGTCCTGGGTAACCTTAATACCCTGGGACGCAAAATAGTCGATCGTATAATAGGGTTCAAATGCCTTTAACTCACTGGCCTTTGAACCAATCTCTCGTACCGGAGGTGAAATGCTGTCCTGTTTTGGGTTTGTTGCAGCATCGGACTCTGGAACCCTGTCTCTAATACTTTTCTGAGGCAAATAGCGGTTCAATTGATCTGATGCCGTCGCATCATCCCCGTCCTCCTGGTGCAACAGGCATTGTAGCCAAAATGGATTTGTGAAATAAAGGGCTGTCTTTTCGGATTCTTTTTCAAATCCCGAAATTTGTTCCGAGCACATTTTTTTACTGATCATGAAATGAGCAAAATTGAAACTGGGGAATTGTTGAATCAATTCGTTCAAATCGTCAATCGATACTTTGTCTAGTGTATCAGCCTGAAATATGTTTCTTATAATTTGATCAAGATTGTTTTTCATTATGGACCTTTACCAGTTCGAAAATATCCGATTGAACATTTCATCTGTAACATTGCTGACAATCGTTGTCAACAATTGTTGTTCAGCGACGTTCAGTGTTAGCGACGCCGAATAGTCAAAGTTCCTTGAAATATCCCCCGAAAAGCTTTTGGTATCGTCGAGGCGATTTTTAAAGTCAATATGAACAGTGATCGTTAGACGGTTGGTCGCTGCCTGCTGAGCTGACACTCCGGAAGTTGAAACATCATACCCCGAGACATATGCAGAGACGTCAAAATTGGCATCACTGCTTTCAATCTGTGTTAGCTTTGAGACCTGATTGGTTATTTTCTGCTTGAATTTGTCGGTTAGCTGAGGGCTCAGTTGGGGATTAACATATCTGGCTTTGTTTTCAATATAACCGATATGAATCGTTTTGGCGTTGGGAGGCTGAATTGAGACATCCTTGAAAGAATAAACGCCACAGGAAGCCAAAGATGAGGCTAATATCCACAGGATACCAGCAGCCAACGCCCTGCTGCAAATCGGATTGTCAGCTTGAATTTTAATCTTTCCTTGCATTGCCGTCCAAAAAATGAATTATCTGCAAATT
>JAJPJP010000360.1 GCA_021324175.1 Chitinophagia bacterium | reverse complement strand
TACTTACTTTGACATCAAGTTCCTTACCATGGATTGTTTTTAATTTCTGACCATCTTTAAAGTCTTTGAAATTGGTTTTTCCAGTTACTACATGGTAGTTAAGGAAGTCTGACAGTTTCACTTTATTTTCAGGCTTCAGCCATTCAGTCAATTGACCACTGGATAATTTTTCAAAAGCAGTATCAGTAGGAGCAAATACAGTGTAAGGTCCTGTTTTACCTAGTTCGGTTTCTAGACCAGCTGCCTTTACACTTCTCAGCATAGTGGCGAGATTTTTATCGGCCACAACAACATCTACAATATTTGACATTTTCTTTAATTTATTTGCAGATAGAATAATCTGCATTACCAGTAATGTAACCCTATTAAATGGTTATCCAGGCTTTATTCTTGGAAATGCAACAATAAGACGCTGATTGTTGGTAAGTTTAAAATTGCTGCGGCATACTTTCTCAAATCAAAGGTCTCTTAGCTGTTTTCGGTTTACTATTAGTGACAAAATACGCAACCCCAAAAATTATTTATGTTTCCAACCAACATTTAGTGTAATTTTTTGTTATGTCCTCCTTTCTTCTTTACCGCTTTCATCAAAAGCGGTTCCTTTAGCCCTACAGCCTGTCATGACATGACATGACAAAAAAATCATCGTCTTGTTACTCGAAACATCACTTTCTATTTCGGTATCTAAATCTTCCGACTTCCCTCAATCATTTTCCAAATCAACCAATTTTTTATGGGGGGATGAGCAAATTTTCTGGTTTGGATTTTAACCAGACAAAACGGCTCAAGGAGCTGAAGGCGGAGTTCAGGCAATACAAGAAGATTGTGGCGGAACAACCGCTTCAGATCAGCTACTAAAGGCAAATAAAAGCAACTAAGAGCAAATGCGACGCTGTAAAATTGAATCTAACTCCGTATAATCGTGTGTAATCGATGTTAGTTTACTTTCCGATACATAAAATGAGAACCCTTGATTCTAGCGGGTTTCAGACGAATTGGTGACAAGAATTTGCGTTCTAATGCAAATCATTAGTTTAATGGCAATCCAATAATGAAGTCGCTTCCTTCCTTTTCATTGGTTTCCACTATTATTTCTCCGCGGTGCGCTTTTATAATATCATAGCTAAGGCTCAAACCTAATCCTGTTCCTTGTCCTGTTGGTTTGGTTGTGAAAAAGGGCTGGAATATCTTACCAACTATTTTTTGAGGGATTCCGTTACCATTATCCTTGATGCATAATTCAACTTTGTCCCCAAGCTTTTTTGAGCTTACCGAAACAGTTGGCTCATACCCTTCAATCTGTTGCTTACTCTTCTCACTAACTGCATAAAACGCATTATTGAATAAATTCAAGAGTACTCGACCAATGTCCTGTGGTATAATGTTAATCAGTCCAATGGCAGGATCATAGTTTGTCTTCATTAGCGCATTAAAGGAATTGTCTTTTGCTCTTGAGCCGTGGTAGGAGAGGCGTAGGTATTCATCCGCCAACGCGTGGATATCTGTTGGCTGTTTTAACCCAGTATTTGAACGTGAATGCTGCAACATCCCCTTTACTATTGCATCTGCACGTTTTCCATGATGGTTTATTTTTTCTTCGTTGCTGATAACATTATTTGCGATTGCACTTACGTCCTCAAAATTTCCTTTTTTTATTTCATCTTTCAATTCAACCAGCAATTCTTTATTTACATCGGAGAAATTATTCACGAAGTTCAGCGGGTTTTGGATTTCATGAGCAATGCCGGCAGTAAGCTCCCCGAGAGAAGCCATTTTTTCTGAATGTATGAGTTGGGATTGAGTGGATTTTATTTCGGTTAAAGCCAATTCGATGTTTCTTTTCTGTTGTTCAATTTGTTCTTTTTGGGTTTTCAATAAGATATTTGCTTTTTTCCTATTCCGATTGTTCTTGTAAAGCAAGAAAGCAATCAGCATCAGTATGCCAATGCTTGCAAGCATAACCTCGGCCCTGATTTTATCTTCAAACTGAATTTTTGATTTTTCTGTTTCCTGCAACCTCATCTGCGCATTTAGATTTAAACTTTGATACTGGTTGGTCTTATCTCTTTGAGAGTCATTTAGGCTATCATCCAATGATTTCGCAAGTTGTAAATAAGCATATGCACTGTCGGTATTACCCATTAATCTGTAGGCTGAAAAAATGGAATTATATGCCCTGCTGATTTCCGTAGGCATAACAAAGATTCGAGAAGTCAGTAAAGCCTTCCTGGCATAAAAAAGACTTGAATCCAGCTTTCCTCTGGTTCTTTTTAATTTGGCAATGGCAAGGAATGAATTAATCTCATCCTTTAGATTATTTTGTGCGATACTTGCATTCATTGCATCGCGATAGTATTTTCCTGCAGAGTCATAGTTATTTTTAAGAAAATGGATATCGCCGATTGATTCTAAGATAGTTCCGAGGTAAATTTGATAATTGGATTGAACTGCATACACTTGGGCTTTATTTTCTACTATAAGGGCAGAATCTAGTTTATTCAAACGTATATAATCATAGCCCAAGGACATATTATCTAAAGACAGCTCAATTTTATTATCTACACTTTCAGCAATTTTCATCGCTGTTAGATAATTTGATATGGCATTGGGGACATCTCCGACATTCTCGTACAGAAAAGCTAACTGCTGAAGAAGGGCTGACCATATAAATAAACGGGCGGTATGCGGATTTCCATTTACTGAAAGTGTTGCTACCCGCCAGTTATTTATTTCCGATTCTTTATCTTCTGCAATCGTTAGACCTCTTGTTACGGCGCTGAAGGATTTTGGATAATTGCCCAAGCCAAATGATAAATAACCTATTTGAAATAGAGCATCTGCCTCCCAAAGTTTTTGATGAAGTTTTTGGGCTAATGTCAATTGTAGGTCTCCGAAATAAAGCGAACTATCTTTATTTAACTCTGTGTAGTAAGCCGAAAGGTAAAAGTACATGGACATTTTTAAAGTATCGTTTGCAGTGCGAGGTAATAATAAATCTACACTATCGACTTCCCTCGCGGAGGGTATATAATACACGCCATTTTGCGCCCAAGTGCAGATCGGTAGCAACAAAACGGGAATTGTTATTCTAAAGAACTTTATCATTTTTATTCAGATGTTATACGTATTAAATGGACTGAACCTTCACTTTCGTTACCAGATGCTTTGATGATTTATCGTTAAAATCGTCAGTCTGATTGATAGGGAAGGATGATGTTCTTCTGAAGTTACAGAATATTGACTGCAACGGGGTTTGACCTCATTATTTTAAAAAACCCAACGATAATTTGTAGGTGGAACTTCTATTTAAGGTTAAGTTGTAGTAATCATGCAGAGCTTCCGGGAGTTTTGGATGATCTTCTTGAACCATATAGTTCCACCTAAGGAAGCCGGGAACACGGTATCAGTCAACTAACTTTTTATGGGTGGAAGAGCAAATTTTCTGGTTTGGATTTCAACCAGACAAAACGACTCAAGCAGCTGGAGCCGGAGTTCAGCCGGCACAAGAAGATTGTGGCGGAACAAACGCTTCAGACCCGATACTAACGGCAAATAAAAACAACTGAGAGCAAGCGTAACGCTGTGAAATCGAATCCAACTCCATATCAACGTGTGTATATCGCTGTTAATTTACTTTCCGACACAGAAAATGAAAAGTGCCGAATATAGTGGGTTTCAGAAGAATTAGTGACAGATTAGTGACACGAATTTGTTCTCTCGAATCACTAATTTATTTCACTGGTAACTCAATAATGAAGTTGCTTCCTTCGCCTTCTTTCGTTTCTACTTTTATTTCCCCTCCATGTGCTTTTATAATATCATAGCTCAGGCTCAAACCCAATCCTGTTCCTTGGCCTGTTGGTTTTGTGGTAAAGAATGGTTGGAAGATCTTATCAATTACTTTTTGAGGTATGCCGTTTCCGTTATCTTTTACTCTGATTTCAACTTTGTCACCATTCTTTTTTGTGGTTACTGAAACTGTTGGTTCATATCCTTCAGGCAGCTGCTTTCTCTTTTCTGAGACTGCATAGAATGCATTGTTGTACAAATTCAATAGTACTCTGCCAATATCCTGGGGAATCATGTTAACGAGTCCAATGGCAGGATCATAGTCTGTTTTCATTAGAGCATTAAATGAATTGTCTTTTGCTCTTAAGCCATGATAGGAGAGACGTAGGTATTCATCTGCCAGCGCATTAATGTCCGTTGGTTCCTTTTGGCCGCTGCTTGACCGAGTGTGTTGCAACATCCCTTTTACAATAGCATCTGCACGTTTTCCGTGCTGGTATATTTTCTCTTCATTGTTATCAATATCGTTTGTAATAGAAAGGGCTTCTTGCTTATTATCTAATAATATTTCATTTTTCAGTTCCTGAATTAATTCCCTATTTACTTCGGAAAAATTGTTCACAAAGTTCAGCGGGTTTTGAATTTCATGTGCAATGCCGGCTGTTAATTCACCTAGCGAGGCCATTTTCTCCGACTGGATGAGCTGCGTTTGAGTTTGTTTTAAGTGAGTGAGCGATTGATTAAGTTCCGAGGTTCTTTCATTCACCTGCGTTTCCAATAATATATTCTGATCAGCCAGGATTTGCTGCTTCTCCTGTTCCTTTAGGAGGTTTTGCGCCGACAGCGTCTGTACTTCGGCAAGCGTAGTTTTTAATACTCGGTTGGTTGAGGCTGTCTTAAGACCGAGATAAATTGAGATCGCGATCGGCAAACCCAAAAACACAAAATAAATAAGCAGGGTTGCCAATACCGTTGTTTGGTCCAATAATCCTTCCCAT
>JAJPJP010000169.1 GCA_021324175.1 Chitinophagia bacterium | reverse complement strand
TGCACAAGCATTTTACTTCCAGCGAAGAATTTCCGCAATGGGCAGGATCGCAGCAGGTCATCCTTGTTCGCAGTTCCTATAAAAAGATACCACATTTTATATTATACAATCTATCGACAGAAAGGGAAAAATCTCTTTACGCAAAAAGAATTTCACTCGATAATTATTTTTCTTATCGAAATAGTCTAATAGTTTATTCAGCGTATGAATCCGACTCGAGATGGAATTGGCGGGATTATAGTGTGGTTCGGCTGCTCGATCTCCGGACGGGGGTCGACAGGAAGATTACTTCAGCTACTAAATTTTTTGCACCGGACATATCAGCAGATGGACTTCATGTAGTCGTTGCCAGGGTCGCGCTCAATGGCGCGTGCCAGCTATTGATTCTCGATTCGAAGACCGGAAATATTGAAAAAGCTATTCCAAATCTCGAAGGTTTGTTCTACACCTACCCAAAATTCTATAAAGATCAATTAATCGCTGCTGCGGTGAGAAATAAAGCAGGCGAGATGGCAATGGCAATCGTAAATCCGGAGGACGGAAAAGTTGAATATATTACGCCTTTCAGCATGAACGTTGTAGGATTCCCTTCAGTGTACGGCGACACGATTTGTTTCACCGCCACGAAAGGAGGATATGACCGCATGTTTGCATACACACCACAAGGTCTGTTCGAAATTCTTGTGCCTGGCAACCATTCAACAACTGGAAATTATGGTTTGCAATTGACAGACGGAAAATTGGCTTTTTCGACATTTAGTGCGGTGGGATACAGAATGAGTTTCGAGTATTCAAAAAATGTGAAGTTTTTGCCTCTCACAAATGCAGACTGGGTTTCTCCGCTATCGGATGAATCGGTAACCGCGCTTAGGGGGCCGTCTGCAGATCTTCTTGATCATGTCCTATTCAAGAAATATGCGGTATCTCCATATTCGCAGACTTATCATCTGATAAATATTCATAGCCTTCGACCCTACATAAACGATCCTGATTATAGTTTTTCCCTGGTAAGTGAAAATGTTTTAAATACACTTCAATCAGAATTATTCCTTGACTATAATAGAAATGAAAACTATAAGCAGATTGGAGTTGATGGTACCTATGCTCAGCTGTTTCCCTGGCTGGACGCCGGCGCTAGTTATACATTTGGCCGAAATGGCCTGTATGGATTGAACAAGCTATTTTGGAATGAGTCCCAATTCAATGCGGGGTTAAGCGTCCCCTTGAATTACAATGCCGGACTACACTACAGGTCCATTCAATTTGGAAGCGATATGGTCTATGACGAACGATTTTTTAGGGGAACATATAAGGATTCTTTTAACACCAAGGGGTTTGTTTATGTAGACCCTTTTATTGTTTTTACCAACCAGGTTCAGCAAGCTCAAATGCAAATATATCCCAGGCTGGCGCAAACAATTACATTAAACTATAATCGCGCTATTGCAAGTCTGCAGGGCAACCAGCTACTCGCATCGGCGTATTTTTATCTGCCTGGCGCCTCTCTAACAAACAGCCTGGTACTTGGTGCAGCTTTCCAACAGCACGACAGCCTTCACAATGTGAGCTTTAGCAATGATTTTCCGTTTTCGCGCGGTTATAGCGCCGAAAATTT
Source organism: Chitinophagia bacterium (assembly GCA_021324175.1). Classification (GTDB taxonomy): domain Bacteria; phylum Bacteroidota; class Bacteroidia; order Chitinophagales; family Chitinophagaceae; genus Puia. The sequence goes on along the minus strand of JAJPJP010000169.1, from coordinate 36,750 downwards.
TTATCGGATGTACCGGTTAAGTGCGAATTATCATTTTCCGCTCGCGTATCCTGATTTGGGCTTGGGTGGAGTAGCTTACATATTGAGAGCTCGCGCGAATATTTTTTATGATTACACTCATGTGCTCGACTATTTTTCGCCGCCGACACCCTACGTAAGGCAGTTTCGATCCTTTGGCGTGGAATGCTATCTGGATACAAAATGGTGGAATCAATTACCTGTAAGCTTTGGAATCCGCTATAGTCGATTGATCGATCCTGACTTCGAAGGCCGCGGCCCTAACCAATGGGAATTTATTCTTCCGATCAACCTCCTGAGCAAATGAATTGGTGGAAGATGACACTGAAAGCCCGGCCATAATCCGTCACGATTTCAATTTTGCCAGTTCTTCTTCAATTTTTCGGATGTTTTCCTCCGCCGAGGCTTTTTTTCTTTGCTCAAGCTCAATGACTTCGGGTCTGGCATTTTGGATAAATCGCTCGTTATTGAGTTTTTTTAAAACAGACTGCAAAAAGCCTCGCTGATAATGCAGATCTTTTTCAAGGTCCTCTTTTTGGTGAATATCCTGTTCGGCTTCGATATATATTATTTGACCATCGATTAAGATCGGAATTAATCCTTGAGGAAAATTAGTCTCCAATTTTACGGTTGAACCTTTGAATAACTTTCTGAGTATAGCGGCCATTGGAATTTGATCCGAACTGGTCAGCAAAAAACCAAATGATTTCAACTCAAACTTTGCTTTGACATTTCTAATTTCAGAAATGCATTTCTTGAGAAATTCACCATAATTCAAAGCCTGCTTGTTAATTTGGCGCAAATCAGTCTGCTTCTTGACACAAAGATCATCAGTCCTGCCTCTCAATGTCTGGAAAATTTCTTCGGTAATAAATGGCATGAATGGGTGCAAAAGCAGCAGAAGTTCATCGAAGAAATAAATCGTCTTTTTTAAGAGATTGCTGCTGATCGGTTTTTGATATTCCGGCTTTATCCATTCAAGGTACCAGCTGCAAAAATCATCCCATATGAGGGAATAGATCTGTTTCAAGGCTTCGCTGAGTCTAAAGTCGGCGAACAAGGTTTTGACTGCAATTTTTGATTCCTCAAGCCTGCTGTCAAACCACTGTACCGAAAGATTGTCATTTTCTTCTTCTCCGGATTCAGCATGATTTTTTTCCCACATTCTGACAAGCTTCAATGCGTTCCAGAGCTTATTATTAAAATTCCTTCCTTGTTCGAGGCTTGCTTCATCAAATAATAAATCATTGCCTGCAGGCGAAGAAATCATGATGCCGAACCGGACTGCGTCAGCACCGTACTTGCTAATCAATTCAAGAAGGTCAGGAGAATTTCCGAGACTCTTGCTCATTTTCCGCCCCTCTTTGTCCCGAACCATGCCCGTAAAATAGACATCGCGAAAGGGTCTTTCATTTTCAAATTCAAATCCTGCGATGATCATGCGCGCTACCCAAAAAAATATGATGTCCTGGCCTGTGACGAGCACTGAAGTGGGATAATAATATTTGAAATACCGATTGCCCGGTTCAGTTATCCCATTAAAAACTTCAATGGGCCAAAGCCATGACGAAAACCAGGTATCAAGAACGTCTTTATCCTGAGTAAGGGACTTATTCAATAAATTCAGTCCGACGGCATCAGATTTCGCTTTGGCCTCCTCCTCGCTTTCAGCGACATATACATTGCCAAGTTCGTCGTACCAGGCGGGGATCTGCTGGCCCCACCACAACTGACGAGAAATGCACCAATCTTCAACATTTTCCAGCCAATGGCGGTATGTGTTTATAAACCTATCTTCCGGGTGGATCTTAATTTTCCCATCGTTGACTGCCTCAAGAGCTGGTACCGCCAATTCTTTCATTCTTAGAAACCATTGCGTTGAAATCCTTGGTTCAACGACGGCATTTGTGCGTTGAGAATATCCAATTCTGGTCACGTAGTCTTCCTCTTTGACCAGAAGGTCATTGCTGATTAGTTCCTCAACTACCTTTTTCCTTGCTTTGAATCGATCTAAACCAACATAAATCTGCGCCGATTCGCTAAGTGTGCCATCCTCATTTAAGGTATTTATTACAGGAAGATTGTATTTTATTCCAAGGTTGTAATCGTTGACATCATGTGCTGGAGTGATTTTCAAAACTCCTGTACCAAATTCGGGATCCACGTACTCATCAAAAATTATAGGAACCTCGCGATCGACTAATGGCACTTTTACTTTTCTGCCTTTCAAATGTTGTTGTCGGATATCCTTAGGATTTAAACAAACAGCTACATCGCCCATAATCGTTTCCGGCCTCTGTGTGGCAACCACCAGGAAATCGCCATCAGATGATCCCCCATCGGTTAGTTTGTATTTGACGTAATAAAGCTTCCCCGGAGTCTCCTTGTACTCAACCTCCTCATCACTTAACGCTGTCTTCGCCTGCGGATCCCAGTTTACCATTCTTGCACCCCGATAGATTAAACCTTTTTGATACAAGGTGACAAACACGCGCATAACCGCCTTGTAGTAGTGTTCGTCCATCGTAAAGGTCACTTTTGTCCAGTCCACACTGCATCCCAGTTTCTTGATCTGGCTATAGATGATTCCGCTGTATTTGTCCGTCCATTCAAAGGCATATTGTAGAAATTCCTCTCTGGTCAGCGAATTCTTTTCAATTCCCCGGTCTTTCAACATTTGCACTATTCTTGCCTCTGTTGCAATGGAGGCATGATCGCTGCCCGGTATCCAACAAACGTTAAATCCTTCGCTCCGGGCTCTTCTGGCCAGAATATCCTGTACGGTTTCGTTTAATGTATGTCCCATGTGGAGTACACCGGTGACATTCGGCGGAGGAATTACCAGAGTGAATGGTTCTTTATCTGAATCCGGCTCACTTTGAAAATACTTCTTGCCGTTCCAATGCTTGTACCATTTATCTTCGACCAAAGCGGGATCATAGTGCTTACTTAGTTCCATATCAATGCCTTTTCCAAAATAAAATTGGTTGCAAAAGTACTGATTAATGCGCAGGGTCACAGAAGGGCAGGTCAGTGAATGACAAAAAAAATTCCCCTAAAATGGGGAATTCTGAAATTCGATTTCGATTTTTAAAATCCTAACACTTGAGAGTAAAATTTGATCTCAATACATTCAGTTTAACGTAAATAAAAATACCTTTATGCAAACCAATACAGGTATGATAAAAGCATAACCAAACCCAAAAAGCCGCCTGCAATCAATGCAGTCTTTGCAGTTTCTCCGAGGTGCCAGGAATTCATATCCTTTTTCATAATTCAAATTTTAAGTGAAACCATTTGATTCAAAAAAGCGGTTTCATCAGGACGGACTAAGGGGATAATGAATTAGTTTTTCCTTTACTAGTAGAAGAGACGATCAGAAAATATTGCCATTTTATTCCAACATGGCCCAAACAAAATTAATATTTTTCGACTATAAGTCAAAAATTATTTAGGTAAGCATACCTCTGATTATCAGCTCATTGTGAATACATACGCGAATAAAAGCACAGCACAAAAGTAAACGATAACCGTAACTGCGGCCAGCGTGTCCCTTTTTACTGTAGCTAATGTGTAGTTTTTTTTCATAAATATTGAATTAAAAAGGTTTCGAATTCACCGCGGAGGAAATGTCGCGGAGGTCGCTTTCAGAAGGGGGATTAAAACCATCAGCCATCTATTCTCGCTATCTTTGCGCTACATTCGATTTGAATTGTTCGCCATTGTTGATATCGAGACTACCGGTGGCTATGCAGCCAATAACGCGATAACAGAAGTTGCTATTGTATTACACAATGGAAAACAGGAAATAAAGCGATTTGAGGCTCTCGTGAATCCCGGAATGCCAATACCGAAATATATTCAGGCATTAACAGGAATTAATGATGACATGGTTGCTTATGCCCCAACTTTTGAACGAATTGCAGCTGATATATCTGAACTGCTGGAGGACGCAGTGTTTGTCGCCCACAACGTCAACTTTGATTATTCATTCCTAAAATATCAGCTAAAATCCTGCGGCTATGATCTTAAGTCCAAAAAGCTTTGCACAGTCCGACTCAGCAGAAAGGCGTTTCCTGGTCTTTCTAGCTATAGCCTGGGCAGCCTGTGCCGTCAACTGAACATTGACATTGTTAACCGACATCGCGCCGGTGGCGACGTAGACGCAACAATAAAGCTATTTGAAAGAATAGTGGCTGGAGATAAGGTAAATTTAGTGCAGGAAATGCTAAAGAGCCATAACCCGGAACAGTATCTTCCTCCGCACCTTAACACTGACGCGCTCGACCTCTTGCCTCAATTACCGGGTATTTATTATTTCCATAATGAAAAAGGGAAGGTGATTTATGTGGGTAAGGCCAAGAATATAAAAAAACGAGTGACGGGTCACTTCTCCAACAACAAACCAAACCGCCAGAAGCAGGAATTTCTACGAAATATACATGCCATCAGTCACCAGGCTTGCGGAACCGAATTGATGGCATTTCTGATGGAGTGTGTAGAAATCAGGAGGCTATGGCCTCAATATAATAGAAGTTTAAAAAGGTTCGAACAGATGTATGGTTTGTATTTTTTTGAGGACATGAATGGTTACCACCGACTGGCAATTGAAAAAAGAAAAAAGAACCTGGAACCCTTGTACACTTTTTGTTTGTTTTCTGAAGGTCAAAACCTGCTACGCAAATTAGTGGCGGAATTCGGCCTTTGTCCAAAGTTGTGCTTCCTAACATCAAGCGAAGAGCGTTGCCTTGGCCCCAATCAAACCGGATGCCCGTGCGCCTGCGAACAAAAGGAGCTTGCTTTGGATTACAATGAACGGGTAAAATTGGCTGTTGCATCGTTGCGGGGGCGGCTTCCTTCTTTCACCGTGATTGACCAGGGAAGGAACCTGAATGAAAAAAGTTGCATACTGATTGAACGTGGAAAATTCTATGGAATGGGATATTTGCCCGCAGCCGATCAACCAATTGGAGAAATTACACAACTAAAAGCTTACTTGACACCATACCCAGAAAATGACTATATGCGAGGCCTTGTTTACGAATATACATTGAAGTGGCCCTCAAAGAAAATTGATATATCAGTTCAGTGATTAATACGCATATTTGCTGATTATTTTTGTGACCGGATGAATAGACTTGTTTTTTTGCCAAGTTTTTTTCTCATTCTACTTAATTTAACCGGATGCCAGAGTGCCTCTTTGAATCATGTTGTTTTGGGGGATTCCTCTGTCAAATTAACGCCCATGGAAAGAGTGCCAATGTACAGATCCATCGTCAAAAAAGATCCTGTTGCGGAATATGAAAAGAAAGTAGACAACAATCTCAACGACTGGAAATTCTCTGTCAAACTGTATGAGACTTCGAAGACCTTTTATTATCTTATTATAATGCAATATGAGGAAGTTAGGGGTGAAGATACTTTACGACTTCCCAATCTTGGCAGTTCGCCTAAGCCTGCAATCGTACCTGGCAAAGAACGGTTTTCATGTATTGTAGGATTTATGGACATCCAAAATCAATTTAATGACTATAAGTTGATAAGTGTCGAAAATGGCAATCTCAAAGTCACCACACTCAAACACTATACTGGTGCGGTTTACACGAAGTAAAGCGCTCGTTGAGGACATCATTTTAAAAGTTCATTCACAAATAAAAGATCATGGAAAAGCGACTAACATCATGGTATAGCCCATCCTTAGCCAAGGAAATGCCATTAGCAGTTTATGGACACTACGGTTTTGCTCTGCTGATGATACCGACAGCGTCAGCTGATTATCTTGAATATGAAAGATTTCAACTCATTGATGCTATATCGCCATTTATAAATGCCGGAAAGGTTAAGGTATATTCCATTAATAGCATTAATAATGAAAGTTGGCTGAATAACAATGTGGACCCCCACTATAAAGCAATGCGCCATCGGCAGTTTAATGACTATGTATTTAATGAAGTCGTTCCATTTGTAAGGAATGACAGTAGTTGGGAAACGCCAATCATTAGTTCAGGCGCATCTTTTGGCGCCTTGCATAGCGCCAATTTGTTTCTTAAGAGACCGGATCTACTCAATGGCTGTATCGCGATGAGCGGCGTGTATGATCTGACCGAATATACCAAAGGATATTTCGACGACGATGTTTATTTTAACAGCCCGATTCATTATATGCCCAACCTTTCAGATCATCAAATCTTAGCGCAAATTAGGAAAAGTGGTCATATTCACTTGGTGACGGGAAGCGGTGATCACGAGGACCCGGAGGCCAACCGACGATTTGCGGGCGTTCTGTATGGGAAGAATATTTGGTATGAACTGGATATTTGGGGAAGCGAATGGAGGCATGACTGGCCAACCTGGCGCGCAATTTTGCCTCATTATCTGGGCTCAAGATTTTGATTTTGTAATTGAGGTTCAATAGTCATGATGAAGGACAGGCGATTTGCGGCTCAAGGCAAGCTAAAAGCATTCATTTAATAGCAAAATAAATTCGGATCTGCTCACCATTTTTGCGCCGAGGCTTTCCAAATGCTTAGTATAAACCTGGCAATCGATAAGCATAAGTCCTTCATTTTGTAATAATCGAATAAAATTGATCAATGCGAATTTGCTTGCATTGGGAAGATTGCTAAACATACTTTCTCCAAAAAATGCACGACCCATTCTGATTCCGTATAGTCCGCCGGATAATTTTTCATTAAGCCAAACTTCGGCGCTTACGGCGAGCCCGTTTTCATGCAAAATCGTATATGCTTCTTCCACATCGCGCGTGATCCAGGTACTAGTCTGGCCTGGACGGACGATCGATCTGCAATTGCTAATTACCTCGTTGAATGCTTTGTTTACTGTAAATTCAAACGCCTTTTTTTTAAGAAGCTGCTGCATCGTTTTTGAAACTTTTAATTCGCCTGGACGCAGAATAAATCTTGGATCCGGGGACCACCAAAGGATATCGCCTTCATCGTACCAGGGGAAGATACCATTTTTGTAAGCCAATATTAATCGCTCCGGCGAAAGATCGCCCCCGATAGCAAGAAGTCCATTGGGCTCTGCCAGGTGAACGGGAGGGAAACTCAGTTCCTCATCAAGAACGAAAACAGGCATGCAAGTGCAGATTATTCCGGAAAATCGTCAATAAAAAAGCGCTTAGGAAGTGAGTACCACTTCAATGGTCGCGCCAATTCCGCGTTCTATAATGGCATCGCACATTGGTTTCAATTCTTTGAATGAACCTTTCTTAACTACGTATTTGCCTTGCGTGTGAATGAGCATAGCGCATTGCTCGGCTTGTTCTTCGGTTTGCTTACACACAGCAATCAAAGTCTCAATGACCCATTCGAAAGTGTTGACTTCGTCATTCCAAACAATAAGGCTATGAGGCTCCTGCCCAAGTGTAAGTATTTCGTCTTCACTTTTATCGGACTCAACTATCGCAGGCTTGCTCGTCATGACAAAAATATTTATAAAGACTACCAGCAAAATTAATCAATTTCGGCCTTTGGCACATTAAGCGGGGCACCGGCCTTCATGAATTCTGGTGCGGCACTTAACAACAGTTGAAACCAATGGTGTGATCCCAGTCAAGACCGCCGGGAACCCCCCCACGGCGAATTTTAGCAGAACCGGACCGTTGAATGGGGAAATTAAGTTTAACTGCCATACAATTTCCAGAAAACCGGGGCGTTTTTGGTATTGTACCTTCGAAATCCAATAATTGCATATCCAATGAAACCTAATACCCAAAACCAGCAAGATCGCCTTGCAGAAAAACTGATCAACCTAGAGAATCATGTTATTCAGGAAAGCAAAATAGCCTTATTAAAAATACAAAGCTGGCGTTACGCCATGAAAACTCCCGAAATCGGCATTAGTTATCAAAGAGAAGCCGCGCTGATGATCACCCGATCGTTAATGTCGTTCGTGCCTAACAGTTTTGTCTTAAGCGAGGAAGGTTTTTATTTCTCGGTTGTCGAAAATTAAGGATCAAAGCAGGAATGCATCCTAAAAACTGATACATTCTTTTAATTCTTTCTCAGAATAAGCCATATTATGATGTTTTAGAACGTCTTCCGGGACACCATTCCATTGATTTGGCATATTGCCGATATAGCCTACGTCCTTTACTCCAATCGCGGAAGTGTAGAAACCGGTAGCTGTCAGGTTTCGCATTAAGTTGAAAAAAGAAACTCCCTGCGCCATTTCCGATTTTGCCTTTTTTGGCCACGCTATTTCATCCACAAGTTGCATTTGCTGTTCACGCGTGCAATCTCTGAAAGAATTATTGTAACGCCTGAGGCACTGCATGTCAATCCATCGAATTCCCCCACGCATGGGTACCTGGTGTTCGGGCATATCCTTGACGATAATCTCAATAAAATCCGGCACCTTCGCATCAGTCGCACTGCCGCTAACTTCATCCTTTGGAATAATAATGTCAGCTAGAATGGCGATAGTTGCCATTTCATGCGGAGTAAAATACGTCGCAGCCAGCAGCTCTTTATCGTGGGTCTGCTCCTCCTTCATTCTGTTGATCCCATCCGTTGCCACGCTTTCAGGCGATTTTGTCTCCTCACTTTTCTTATCGTTTTGGCATGCGTCGACCAGGATACCGGTTGAAACGCCACCAATAAGCATCGCCTTAATTGACTTTCTTCTATCCATAAAATTCATTTTAACGCTATGAATAAGTCTAATTTCAAATATTCCTTTTTTTCATTTCATCAACGAGGTATTCGCTTGTGCGCATTGACAACGCCAATATTGTCCAGGTTATATTTTTATCTGCCTGCGATACAAACGGACCCCCGTCAACGCAGAAAAGATTCTTGCAATCATGTGCCTGACTGAATTTATTCAGAGGCGCATGTTTGGGGTCATTGCCCATCCTCACAGTGCCAGCTTCGTGGATAATATTTCCGGGGTCATGTAACCCGTAATTGTTGTGCGGTCCATCATTTCCTCCCCAGGTTACGACCGCGCCCATGGCATGTAATATCTCCTTAAAAGTCTCCTTCATGTGTTTGGCCTGTTTTATTTCATAGTCTGTGTAGGTCGTGTTAAATCGAAGAACCGGAATGCCGTATTTGTCAACCACTTCGGGGTCGATTTCGCAATAACTGTCAGCCCTTGCAATCGCTTCTCCACGGCCAGCCATTCCGACATGAGAACCGAAGAAATAGCGGTAGTCTTCTTTCAGGGAAGACCCATAACCTCCCGGCTCCTTTTGATTTCCTTTAATTTTGAACATCTCTTGCATTTTCTCTATGCCCCACCCGAAACCATACATCGGCATGCCAAAACCGCCGCCGTACTCAATATGGTAGCCACGGGGGAAATCGAGTTTCTTGTTATCCAACCACCACGGCGAATAAACATGCATTCCTCCGACGCCATCTTCATTATATCGTTTCCTATCGAACAGTTCGGGAATAATCCCCCCCATGTCTGCTCCGGTTGAGTCGTGAAGATATTTACCGACAACATCGCTGCTGTTTGCCAACCCATTTGGATGGCGGCTGGATTTAGAATTTAATAATAATCTGGCGCTCTCACATGCGCTGGCGGCGAGAATTACTGTGCGTCCAGAAACCTGATATTCCTGCAAATCATCCTTGGAAACATACGACACCCCGGCAGCCAGGCCTTCGTTGCTGGTCAGGACTTCACGCGCCATCGCATTTGTCACCAAATCAACATTACCTGTCTTTAGAGCAGGTATAACAAGACACGAGGAAGACGAGAAATCTCCGTAAACCTTACAGCTGCGCCCGCATTGGGCGCAAAAGAAGCACGCACCACGATCAGCGTTGATTTGTTTCGTTAGGATGGAAAGACGGGAGGGTATAACAGGAACGCCAACGCTCGTCCCAGCCTTCTTTATAAATAATTCGTGGAGCCTGGGTTTTGGCGGAGGTAAAAAAATCCCATCGGGATCATTTTCGAGACCCTCGTTGGTTCCGAATACCCCCAGCAATCTGTCGATTTTATCGTAATAGGGTTTGACATCATCATATCCGATAGGCCAGTCATCGCCCAGGCCATCGATACTTTTCCGCTTAAAATCCTTCGGCCCAAATCGAAGTGAAATTCTTCCCCAGTGATTGGTTCGACCGCCGAGCATTCTTGCCCTCCACCATTCCCATTTGGTATCTCCAACATGGGTATATGGTTCGCCATCGATTTCCCAACCCCAGTAGCAGCCGTCGAAGTCTCCGAAAGGTCTGTACTTGGTACTCGCTCCCCGGCGCAGAGACTCCCAAGGATTTCTTAACTGGTTGGAATCTTTCTTGGGATCAAACATGGGTCCCGCTTCGATCAAACAAACTTTTAGACCTGTATTCGCCAGAACATAGGCGGCCATGCCGCCGCCAGCCCCTGATCCAACAATGACAGCGTCATACTGTTTGGGTTGTTTCTTAACCTGAATATCTCCCATATTGAAAGGAAAAAATGAAGAAATAAAAAAGATAAATTTAAAGGTTTTGCTAACTAGTAAACAAAATATTTTTTGAAGAATAGTCTCTCGATGGCAACATTTTCCTATAGGGTTTTCCATCTAAGAAGCAGATAATTTTACAGTGCCCTTGATAAACGAACAAAAAAGACCCTTTACCTTTCGGTAAGAGGGCCCTCATACGGAAATCGACTCATCTATTGTTTAACCACTTTTTGATAATTTTTGCCGTCCGGAGTAACCATTTCAACTATATATGTTCCCGGCTGTAACCCGCCAAGATCTGAGAGGACTCCTGTATTCTGACCAGCCTGGATACTTACCAATCTGCTGACCAATCTTTGACCGGCGGTGTTGATCAGATTGATGATTGCTTCGTTTGCCGAGTTGCTGTTCACCAGAACTTTCAAACTTGACTCGAATGGATTTGGGTAGACAGAGAAACTGGCCGTCAGGGATGAGCCAACTACTCTCAGGGCCACAATTTTGCTGTAACCGAATGACCCATCGTTGTCAACGTCCTTTAACCGGTAGTTAATTATACCTGACAATCCTTCAATGTCGTCGGTGTACTCATAGTTGCGAAGAAGAGTTGTGGTGCCACTTCCCACCACTGTGCCGACTTTCTCAAAGTTGATTCCGTCGCTGCTTCTTTCTAAATCAAAGTGATTATTATCCTTTTCCATAGTCGTCTCCCAAACCAGATTGGCATTGGTACCAGATTTTGTCGCCGAAAAGCTCAGTAGCGTAACAGGAAGACTGTTTGCCGGGCTGATAATCGCTGTCGACTGATTTGTAATTGAAGTCGATAGGTTTCCTGTTTGGGATCCAGTCCCGGTAATGAAAGCGGTATTTGAAACCGTACTCATCAGATTGACATCCGGGGAAGTCGTAACCAGGAATTGAACCAAGTACTGGTCCCCGGCTCCGAGAGTTCCGCCGGAAATCCCTGTTGCGCCTGAACCTACGTAAAAGGTTAAATACTGAACGCCACCGGTCGTTACTGTCGAATATGCTAAGTCATTATCTTTCGCGTCAGTTTGTCTGCTCCAGGAATTTGTAGAGTAAGAATAAACCTGCATTGATCCAGGAACATAAGTCACTCCCGCAGGCAACGAGTCGACAACGACAGCGTTCGAGAGATTTCCCTGACCCGTATTCTGGCCGGCAATGGTGTATGTCAGAGTCTCGTTCGGCAGCAAGGTATTCGTAGGCGCTTTACTTCCAAAAACTGTCTTATTAATTGTGACCAGCGGATCCTTCATTTTAATGCTGAATGCAAACACGCTTGGATAATATTGATCTTGCTCGGTTCCAAAGGTCACCGTCGCTGAGGTAGCATTGGGTGTAATACCATATGCGTTTCCGACATTGATATTATCGATGTCGACTCCCATTTGATTCTTGAAATTTGGATTAGAAGTTGTGACCAAAACTCCATTGTTGGAAATAGTGCCGTTCCACATATTAGTCGCGGGATTTACAGCATCACTGTAGGTGTTACCATTAATCTGGAGGTAATCGCCGGCTGCATTCGAACCGGAAGCAGCAAGGTTGGCATCACCTTCCCAGCCAAAGGTTGATAAATAGGCGTCGGATGCCGACAATGTATTGTTTGGTGCATTGAGATTTGTCAGCGTTACCGTTTGAGCCGCAGATTGAGATTGTACCCACATGAACGCATCAAAAATTCTTACGCTATAATATGACATGGACGCATTTTCATAAGCAATGACGATGCTCCAACCTGCATAGCCGCCTCCATCAAGATTTTTTATGTCAGAGCCTGTAGAAGAAGGCACATTCGCAATGGTATATGATCCGGTTCCATGGCTTTGAATGAAATTGGTAATATCGGCGTAACATTGATAGGCATAGCTTTTCGAACTGACTGTAATGGCGTCCACCTGAGAGGCAGGGATCGAAACCGTCTGATACGAGCTATTACCATATTTCAACTTTACAGTAGTCAAATTTGCAGAAGAGAAATCGCCGCTCGCCAAGTGGCCACCCCAATATAATCGCGCAAACTTTATTGTATTCGTTCCTGATGGCAGTCTAAGCATCGCAGCAGAAGAGCTCGTAATGCCAGGGGTCGCGCCGCTATCGATATTGACAAACTCCATGTCTGAGTTATCGTTTCCATAAATGCTCGTCGTACCATCTGAAGCAATATTGAAATAATTCATGATTATGCTCGTACTGGAAGAGTTGTTGCCTCCTCCGCTGAACGAATTGGACTGCATGATTGTATTACCAATCATAATATGCCCACCTTGGATATTCGCCGAATAAACCGGGCTATTATAAGCCTTCGTTCCACTTGTCACTACATATATTGTATCGGTCCCGGATACGGCGATTGTGCCTCTCGATATTGTTGCAGTAACGACATACGTACCAGTGTTAGAAAATGAAAGGCTCTGACTAACCGAACTGCTTGACGACGTACTATTCCCCGGGAGGGTCACTCCTGAAGACGGGGAAGCAGACCAGCTATAGCTGTAACTGCCAGAGCCGGAAAAACTATTCGCCGCGGCTGTCAATGACACTGAACCGGGAGTAATTGTAACCGGCGAGGGGCCAATTGATATTGAAGATTGCAAAACCGTTACGGAAACCGTTTGTGATCCACTACTGGTACCTCCTTTGTTCGTTAAATAATTGAGTGTGAAAGTATATGTTCCTGCTGCCAGGCCGGAAGGCAGGCTTGCAGTTGCAACGGCCGTCTTGTTTGACCCGGTCAACGAGGTGTTTCCAACAGTTATACTGATGCCAGGGCCGGCCCATACAGTCGAACCGGCAAATGCGTAGCTGGTAGAACCTTTGTTGGTAAAAAAGCTTCCACTGATTGTTGAACTGAGTGCTACCGCTGCGGGGAGCGACGACACCGAAATGCTGTTTGGGGTCGCGGTTGTTGAAAAGCTCTGGGCAAAAAGAGTCCCGGAAATTGATCCTAAAAGGGTGATGACGATCAGTAAAAGCCGTTTCATTTTGAATTTTTTTGTTTTATAATCGGGTTTAGACAACACAAATTCTTCTCGCGTATACACGAGGGTTTTAAAGGAGAAAGGAAAATGAAATGGTTTATCTGGAGCTTGGTTCAGCGAAATGGTAGCTCGCATAGCCTCATGAGGGCTCAATGATAATTCAAAGGATGAATTTCATGTAGTCAAACTGGTGTCGAGTGAATTGTTGCTCTTTCAAGCTTAAATAAGGGGAGGTTTTTGGCATTGAGTATGGGATCAACAATACGCCTGAGGGGAACAGGCTGGAAATTCTCAAAAGGATGTTTGAACTAAAGGTGAGGCAAATCTAATATGCAGATTTTGATTTTGCAATGGAGTCGTTCTGCCCCTGAAAAGTTTTTATTGTAAACAAAACGCGATCGAAATCTAAATGATTGATCACCTGATAACTCTGGTCTCAATTTTGGCAAAAATTCCAAAAAAAATTTTAAGATTTATTCTTCGAGCAAATTGGAGAGAGAGGACAATTCAATTTTTTTATAATCACTCTTTGGGTTGTCAAAGCATTTGCCAAATTCCTCAAGCAAAGTTTGAATAACCCGAATATGCGAAATGGATTTGAAATAGGAGGGAACGGGGGGAACGGAAACCCTGCGAAAATAGTTTTCTACATCTTTATGCGTGAATACCTGTCCGCTTATTGGATCTATGAAAAAGTCAATTCTCGATTGCAGGTTTTCCGTATCAGGTTGCAAATATTCCGGCTTTATGTATGCCAGCACAAATTGCCGCGGGATATTTATTGGCTTGACGGGGATGTCAAGTAATTCGGCTAGTATCAGATACAATATCCCGTTTGCGATTGCATTTCCCCTTTTTGTTTCGACAACCTTGTTAATCAGAAATTCGTCAGGATTTTGATAACCGACCTCGACCCCTTTTAAACCGTAATAATTAAAAATTATACTAGTGAGGACATTTATCTGTTCGAGTGGAGTCAAATAATTATTTAGTTCAAGCCACACATTCCTCCGTAGTTTTTCAACCTCCTGAAGTACGCTGGCTGTTGCCATTTCAGGGTATTGAAATTTGGCAACCAACATTGCAGCCGTCAGGAGGTCCTGGTAACTGTTCTGCTTCCATCTTGAGAAGTCTTCAGTCAAATCGTTAAAATGTAACCTATGGATCAGCAGCTCAATTCGTTCCTGTACATCCTCGCTGATTGTGTTCTCCCATAAATTTTCCAGGTTGGGGATGATGCCCCTTCCATAACTAACTATTCGATCACTAACCGAGTTAAATATCGTTTCATCGGGATCGTCAATGAGGGTGAACAAAGCTTTTATCTCGTGATTTTCCTGCATTAAAAATTACCTTTTGATTTTCCGTTCTTTCTGTAATATTCGGGGAACATTAAGGACCTGAATCGACCTTTTTTTCCACAAATTCACAATGGTAATCTTAATAACGGGCGGCCAACCATAATCTTGTGTATGGACTGTTATCTGCCAGCTTACTTCTTTTTTGGGGTCTTTTTTTTCGGCGAGTTTTTTTTGCTCCCAGCCACTTTGGCTGAAGGTTTTTTCCTGGAAGCCGATCGTTTGTCAAAAGCTCTGGGATCTTGCTCTTTGATCATTTTTTTTATGTGGTCCAGACCTAGATTCTCAAGTTCTTCGACCGTAAATTTCCCCTTTGCGCCCTCGGCAGGGATTTTCATCATTTTTTTACCAAACCTTATAAAGGGGCCCCAACGGCCGTTTTCAATGGCAATGTTTTCCTCCGGCCATTGTCTTATGAATCGCTTCGCTTCTTTTTCTATCTTCTTTTTAATCAGCGTGTCGCAATCTTTGACTGTGAGATTTTCGAAATTATAAGCGCGCGGTACATTGATGAAAAGGTTGTTCCATTTTAGATAAGGTCCGAACCTGCCCCGACCCTTGGTGATTGGTTTTTGGTCGTAGTAGCCAATTGGCGCATCTTCAATTCTTTTGGCTTCAATTATTTCAATTGCCCTTTCCAATTCGACTGATGATGCCTCTTCGCCGCGTGGAATAGACACGAACTGGTCTCCAAACTTTACGTATGGTCCGAACCGACCAACGTTAACCGATATTTCCTGTCCTTCATATTCACCGAGGGGGGCACCGAGTTTAAAGAGGTCCATCGCCTCATCAAACGATATTGTTTCGATGCTCTGCGTATTTTTCAATTTCGCGAAGCGAGGTTTCTCTTCTTCATTGGCTTCCCCTATTTGCACCATAGGTCCATAGCGGCCCATTCTTGCCACTACCTTTTTACCGGACGTAGGATCGACTCCAAGTTCTCGTTCTCCTTTTATTCGTTCCGCAGTCTCTATGGTCTTCTCCACATCTCTTTTAAAAGGCGTATAGAATTCATCAATCATTTTATTCCACTTAATCTTTCCTTCAGCAACTTCGTCGAATTCTTCTTCTATCCTGGCAGTAAAATTGTAGTCCATAATATCGTCAAAATACTGCTTTAAAAAGTCCGTCACGACAAGACCAAGATCCGTGGGAAACAACTTTGATTTTTCAGCGCCGGTATTCTCCTTTTCAATGCTTGTGGTCAGTTTATTTTGTTTTAAAATCAAAATCCTAAATTCTCGTTGTGTACCCTCTTTATCCCTTTTTTCAACATACCCTCTTTTCAATATTGTTGATATAGTGGGAGCATAGGTAGAAGGCCTACCTATGCCAAGTTCTTCCAGTTTCTTTACTAGAGAGGCTTCTGTGTATCTTGGCAGTGCACGACTGAATCTCTCAGTTGCTCTAAGGTCCCGTAGTTCGAGACGTTGTCCAGTTCGAAGTGGTGGCAGAATGCCTTCCCGGAGATCGTCATCATTTATATCTTCGTCATCCCTGTCTTCCCTGTAGACTTTTAAAAAACCGTCAAATTTTAATATTTCGCCCTGAGCTGTTAATTCTTCTCGATTCGTCGAAATTTGAATTTTCACTACCGTCTTCTCTAGTTCTGCGTCGGCCATTTGGCTTGCCATTGTACGTTTCCAGATAAGATCATATAGGCTCTTGCAATCGAAATCATCCACGCTCGTATTATCCATGTAAGTTGGGCGAATAGCCTCGTGCGCTTCCTGGGCTGATTCGTTCTTATTCTTGAATTTTCGCAACTGCACGTAATTCACTCCATATTGACTGGCAATTTGGTTCTCGATGTTTTCAAGCGCAGTGCTGCTCAAATTCACACTATCAGTCCTCATATAAGTTATTTTGCCACTCTCATATAACTTTTGGGCTAGAACCATTGTCCGGCTGACTGAATATCCGAGCTTTCTGCTTGCTTCTTGCTGAAGGGTTGAAGTTGTGAACGGTGCTGAGGGTGACTTTCTGGCTGGTTTGACTTGTAGGTCACTTACTGAATAGGTGGCTCCGATACAACTGTTGAGAAATTCAGAGGCACCGGAATCTGACGAATATTTCTTGCCCTCTGCGGTAATGCCAACATTTTTACCATGGTTATCTTTTGCTGAAAATATTGCTTCAACCTTGAAGCTTCCTATGGGGGAGAAAGCATTGATTTCTCGTTCCCGCTCTGCTATCAACCTGACCGCAACACTCTGCACCCGACCTGCGCTCAGATTGTTCTTCATACTCATTTTCCTCCAAAGTACCGGACTCAATTCAAACCCGACAATCCTGTCAAGGATCCTCCGAGCCTGTTGCGCGTTTACCAAGTTCATGTCAACAGTTCTAGGCATTTTTACCGCTGACTGTATCGCCGGCTTGGTTATTTCATGAAAGACAATTCGCTTTGTAGTTTTTGGATCCAGGCCCAAGACTTCGCATAGGTGCCAACTGATCGCTTCACCTTCACGGTCCTCATCGGTTGCGAGCCATACCTCTTCGCTTTTTTTGGCCAGGCTTTTCAGCTCTTTTACAACTTTTTGTTTTTCAGGTGGAACGATGTAACGCGGCTGGTAGTTTTTCGCAATGTTGATACCCATGTCTTCCTTTTCCAGGTCTCGGATATGCCCATAGCAACTTTTTACTTCGAAGTCCTTGCCCAAAATTTTCTCAATCGTTTTCGCTTTAGCGGGAGATTCAACAATCAATAAGTTCTTTGCCATACTTTCTTTAACCAATTTACAATTGTTCACCGGCGTGCAAGTTTAATGTATAACAGTCAAAGTAAAAAATTGCTCGCGATAACAACCGGTTATTTAAATTGTTTTTGCGCTAATGCAACGAGCATTTGTCTGTTAAAGCTTTCCCGAATTCACTTTAGCTTTTATTTTGCAATTTCTTTTTAAAATCGACGTTTTGCTTGTGTTCCCGCTCCAACCTCCAATTTTTTTCACTGAATAAATCAGATTTATGAATGCTGCTATCAATAATCAGCACACAGAATCGCTTTCCTATGAGTCATTCGGTAGGAGCGAGAGCAATACCCACTCGCATTTTTTTTGGTGGTGTGCAGGAGTTCACCAAAACTTGCTTAAAGAATACCCATCTGAACACTCGAAATATGCGGGTTTAGGAGGCGTTCTTATTGGCACTTTTGTTCTGGCATCAATTTCAGCAGGATACGCGTTGGAAACAGTTTTCGGAAATTGGATTTGGGCATGGATGTTCGGGATAATTTGGGGCCTTATTATTTTTAATTTCGACCGTTTCATGGTTACGTCCATGCGCAAATACGGAGTATCAACCAGAAAACAGGTCATGATGGCAATTCCGAGAGTTATACTCGCATTACTGATCTCGTTTACCATCGCGAGACCATTGGAGCTCAAAATATTTGAGAAAGAGATAAATGTAAAAATCTCTGAGAATAGGCATCACCAGCAAATGTTCAATGACAGCTTGGTGAATTTAGAAACAAGCAGAACCTTATTGGATGCTCAAGCGGCGAAAAAACTAATGACGCACGAGAGATCGTCAATAGAAGATTCCTTGGCCGCACTACAACGAGCCTATTTACAAGAGGCCGATGGGACCGGAGGGTCAATGTTGCGCGGAATTAAGGATCTCACCATGCTGAAAAAGGAGGCATACCAAGATTATCTTGAACACTACACGCCGGAAATGCAGCGTCTGACTTTGCAAATCAGAAGCAAAGACAGCACGATAAACCAGATTACAGCGGGAAACGAGACCAAGAAAGTGCAATTCACCCAAATAAATAACGAGACAAAAGGCTTTCTTGAAAAGAATAAGGCACTTGCTGATTTGAGTAGCCAGGAAATCAGCGTATTCTGGGCTATATTATTTATCAGCCTCTTAATTATTATGATCGAGACCGCTCCAATATTATCGAAACTAATAATGACAGTTGGACCATACGACGTCGCATTGGCCAAAGAAGAATTGTTGCAAATGGCGACGTCTGAGAACCAAATGCGGCACGAGAAATCTCTGCTTGACGATAAATTGGATGGTATTTACCAAAAGAAAAGAGAAATATCTGACGATCTTTTGACAAAAGTTTCTGCGATTCAGCAAAGACAAATTGATAACCAGCTGCAACGATGGGAGAGAGGTGAGCGTTACCATAACAATTCAGTTGCTATGGATGATTTACTAAAAAATATCCGAAATCAGTTTAATTTTCGCGAAGAGAGTATTTTGTAAACCGATTCTTTTACAAGATTTCAAAAACTATTGGACGCCTTGCATGCTATTTTGCATGCTATCAGTATCGGCCTTGGTATTTTTTCGTTTAAAGAGAGAAACATCAAATTTGCCGAAGCGGTAATTGAATTGAAGGCGGAAAAACTGGGGATCTCTTCGCCTGTTATATTCCTGGATGAAAAACGGCGACGATGTATAAACGTCTGCTATTCTTGTTCGGAATATATCATTCACGCTAAGTGTTAGCGAAGCGGCCTTATTTTTCAGAAATTCATACCGAAGGGCCGCATCTACGCCTCCACTTGGTTTGGTATATCCTTGGGCATTCCCACTCACTGCAACCCCGAATCCCCTACCGCTGGTATTGCTCCCGGTACCAGCGCTTCCGCCGGGAGGCAGTACTGTCTTGGAAGTATAGTCGCCAGTTAATTGGAGGGTGACGTGCTTATTCAATTTGAAGGTATTGTTAATTTTCCCAAACCAGCTGTAGGTTTGACCAACTGTCGGCACCGCGACGTTGCTCGCGTTTATTTTTGAGGTGAATATGTTTATGTTGCTAGTAATGTCCCACCACTTGGTAATGCTATTTCTTCCAATTATTTCAAAGCCGCCAACAAAACTCGAATTTGCATTGACAAATGTGCTCAATATTACTGTTGAATCGTTCAGCGGATTTTTACTTGAATCAGAATATCCAGTAATCAAGTCGGTTGTATACTTGTAATATACTGAGGCAATGAAAGTATTGTTGCCCGGAAAAGTCTTTTGATAGGTTAGCTCCAGCGAATTGGTGAACTGCGGTTTTAAATTTGGATTTCCTTGTGTGAGATTCAGGGAGTCTGAATAGTTCGTGAATGGAAATAGCTGAAAAAAATTAGGTCGGTCGATGCGACGTGTATAACTTAACTGAATTTCCTGTTCTCCGCCGAGTTTCTGAGTGAGGAATACGCTTGGAAAAAGACTCACCGGGTACTTATTTCCGAAACTCCCAGTGGTGTCCGGGTTGTCTTTCACGGCATAATTTGAGGAACCGCTGTAAGTTGATCCTTCAACCCTCAATCCCGCCTGGTAACTGAAGTTCTTCACCGCATTTGTGTAGTTGACGTAGCCCGCATATACCCGGTCATGATAATTATATTGCGATGATAGAAGGGGTTCCAAAATGAACGTGTTGTTTGGCGGCACGATGATTCCGATATCGTTAATGCTCGAAACATTTCTTACCGCAATTCTTGCACCTGTCTCAAACTTAGATTTGTCGGATATGGGGTTTGTAAAATCCGTTTGTGCAGTCATAAATTCGTTGTCACCTGTGCCAAGTTGCTGCTGGGTATAGATACTGGTCAAGCCGCCTCCTTTATATTCGTATATATTCGACGTGATTAAATTGTCATTCTGGTTTGTCCCCTTGCTATAGTTGGCGTTTGCCGTCAGTTCTTCGCCGGACCTTGGAAAGTTATGCTTGTAACTTAGCATGGCGCCATGATTGTTAAATTCGGCGTTGGTGTTCGAATTTCTATTAGTGAACGATGAAACTGTCCCGCTGGGGTATAGCGTATCGACAAACAGGTTGCTGTTGATATACGGCGTAAACTTCCCGTGCACGATGGTTCCGGATACGGATATTGTATTTCGATTGTCGAGAAAATAATCAATACCTGC
Source organism: Chitinophagia bacterium (assembly GCA_021324175.1). Lineage (GTDB taxonomy): Bacteria > Bacteroidota > Bacteroidia > Chitinophagales > Chitinophagaceae > Puia. The sequence goes on along the minus strand of JAJPJP010000169.1, from coordinate 16,045 downwards.
CCGTCCAAAGGCAAAATATCCGGTACTGACATTGTTATCATACTGTTGCAGGCTGTCAAAAGGGTTGGAAAAGAATGAATATCGGTCCGTTACTCCCGTTGAGATTGACTTCCTCTGACCATAGTTGCCGGCAACAAAGAAGTTTACCTTGCCTTCTTTCATATTAAGGTCGCCTCCCAAGTTCAACTTGCCTCTCTGGTCCACTCCTGCCCGAACATTTCCGTTATATCCGGCCTTCCTGTTCTTCTTGAGTATGATATTCAGAATGCCCGAAGTGCCCCCCGAAGCGTCAAATTTTGCGCCAGGGTTTGTGATGATTTCCACACTTTGTATGGCATCGGCTGGAATCTGATCCAGCGTTAACGTTGTAGGCAAGCCATCAACGAGGATTGTTGGTGTGGCGTTACGCAATGTAACATTTCCGTCGATGTCGACTGCGACCGATGGAACATTCTTCATTACATCGATGCCACTGCCGCCCTGGGCGGAAATATCCTTTTCGACGTTATAAATTTTTCTGTCGGCCCCAAGTTGAATCAATGGTTTTGAGGCAGTTACCGTTACTTCGCTTAAAGTTTGTGCTTCGGATTCTAATTTAATGTTTCCCAAATCTTTATCTACCCCATTTAAAGCCTGGCTCATGTCACCGCCCTGCCCAAATTTCATGTCGAATTGGACTTTTACCTCATAGGGTTTGTATCCAATAGCTGTAATTTTAAGTCGGAAGCTACCAAAAATTGGAAGATTCTCCAGACTGAAGTTTCCTTTTGATTCGGTAATCATCCCCGCAATTGCAACGTCCTTTCCTTTTTTTGTCGCTGTATCAAATTTGTTTTGAATCAGTTGAACTGAAACTCCATCTAAGCCTTTGTTTGTTTTGGAATCTACAATTTTACCATAGAAATGGCCAATACTCGGCGCCTGCCCCCCCTGCCTGCCCTGACCTCCGCCCCCCACGGGAAATTGAGCATACGCATTCACCATAAAAGTCGAAAGGAACAAGGCAAGCAATAACTTTCTCATGTAAAAATGTTTCATTGTGACGCAAAGTTGAAAACAATAATCGACTATTGAAATTCAATAGTTATTAACGGCCTAATTACTCGATGGGAGGGCGAGAAGAATTCTATCGAATCACCAGTGTCAGGAGGATTTGAACGATCCCGATAAAAAATCCCAGCGCAGCGCCAATCACTTCCACTACACGAAATTCCTTCGTAAGGATTTGGTTCAACATCTTTTCAAGTTTTTCCGATGAAAATGCTGCAACCTTTTCAACAACTATCCTTTCGAGATCCAAATCCTGCTTGAGGTTGTTAACATAGGACTTCATTATTTGCGGAAATAGCTCCTCAAGCTCCTGCATGAAAACGATCTTCAGTTGGCTGATTGTTTTTTCTCCAATAAACATCGATATCATCGGCATATTTTCTTTTAGGCGGACGCGCAAAAAATGGTCAATATGTACTTCAGCCGCGGGCAAAATTTTGCGAACATTTTCAGGATGGCTGATCGTTTCCTCAATATCCGCAAAAGACAATAACTCTTGACCGACTATTTTGCCCAGGGTTTCTGCGATTTGGTTCTGTCTTTTCGGAAAAACTCCTTGGAACTTGACGAATAAAATTTTTCTCGGGGTTCTTGGATGGAACAATAATTTTAGCGCCATCCAAATAGTTAGCCAATGAATAAAAGCGGATATAAAAGGGATTGTGTATAGCCAGGGATTCATGATTTTCTTATGAAAAAACCCGAAGTCATGCCTCGGGCTTGAAAGTGGGAGAGTGATGGGATTCGAACCCACGGCCTTCAGAGCCACAATCTGACGCTCTAACCAACTGAGCTACACCCTCCGTCAATAGGGCGACAAAAGTAATTAAAAAATGAGTTTGCGGGAAATCATTACTCTCGCCACCCATCAAAATGGCTCGTTAATTGTTGATAATATGCAACAAGCCTCTAGTTTTATCGTTATTTTTGATTATGTCAAAATTGTTTGAATATATGTTCAATAAAAGAAATCTCCCTATAGTTTTGATGGTGCTGGGATGCGGTATTTTCGTCGCATTCCGTTCTTTTGGATATAAAGGTGATCCCCCAACCAAATATGAAAAAATTTTGCGTGACGTTGGCGTGATGCTTGAGGATGTTCATTATAGCCCCAAAAGCATCGATGACAAATTCTCAAAGGAAGTTTTTAATAAGTATTTGTCAGAAGTCGATAATGAGAAGGATATTCTTCTAAAGACGGATATTGATGCATTAAAGAAATATGAGACCAAAATTGATGACGAAATTCTTGGGAAAACAACCATTCAATTCGAGCCGGCAGTTGTCGCGATTCTCAAACAGCGTATTTCCGAAACGGAGTCAATATATAAAGATATTTTATCACATCCGTTCGACTTTTCCAAAGATGAAACTGTAAGTGAAGACTACAGTAAGATGGATTTTCCGAAAAATGATGCTGAACGCAAAGAATCTTGGCGCAAAAGATTAAAATACCTGGCATTGGAGCGGTATGCTGATCTTTTAGATCAGGAACATTCCAGTATAGCCACGGCAGGCCATGTACCGAAATCGAATGGCGATCTTGAAAAAGAAGCACGTGAAAAGGTTATGAAGATTATGGACAGGTTTTACGAAAGAATAAAGTACAGATTTAGCGACGATGAACGCTTCAACGAGTTTGTGGAAACCGTGGTGGAATCAATGGATCCGCATACGGCTTATTTCCCTCCAGTCGAGAAAAGGTATTTCGATGAGCAGATGAGTGGACACTTTTTTGGCATCGGCGCCACGCTAAAAGAGGAGGATGGCAATATCAAAATTGGAGAATTACTCACAGGCATGCCCGCCTGGAAATCCGGACAGATCAATAGCGGTGACATCATCATGAAGGTTGGTCAAGGAAATCAAGAGCCAGTCGACCTAACCGGATTTGAAACAGAGGATGCGATAAAACTAATTCGAGGAGAAAAAGGAACAGAAGTGCGTTTGACTATTAAAAAGGCGGATGGAACAGTAAAAGTTGTATCACTCATAAGAGACGAGATCGTTCAGGATGAAACGTTCGCAAGAAGTGTGATAATTAATGGAGAAAAGGGCAAAATTGGTTATATTTTTCTGCCTGAGTTTTACGCGGATTTCGAAAATCCAAAAGCGCACAGGTGTTCAATTGATGTGGCCAAAGAAATTCTCAAATTGAAGGAAGAAAAAGTAGACGGGATCGTAATAGATCTCCGCTACAATGGAGGCGGATCGCTTTACGACGTTGTCCAAATGGTCGGTTTATTTATTGACCAGGGGCCTGTTGTCCAAGTTAGGGACAGGGATGGCAAGCCCCACGTGTATACTGACCAGGACAAAAATCTCTTGTATGATGGCCCACTGGCAGTTATGGTAAATGAATACAGCGCTTCCGCGTCTGAAATATTTGCAGCAGCAATTCAGGATTATAAGAGAGGAGTTATTATTGGAAGTACTTCGACTTATGGGAAAGGTACGGTTCAAAGAAATATCGAACTCGATAAATCTCTTGGCTTTTCCAATGACAATGGTGATTTGGGCACGATCAAATTGACCTTACAAAAATTCTATCGAATCAACGGGGGATCCACTCAATTGCGTGGAGTATCTTCCGATGTAGTCTTGCCTGACGCGCTCGAATACGCAAAAGTAAGGGAGAAAGATAATCCAGATGCGCTACCATGGGATGAAATCCAGAAGGCCAATTACACCACTTGGAAATATGCTTATGACCTTAACCCTATCATCAAAGCCAGTGAACAAAGACTGAAAAACGATTCCGCTTTTACCATAATTAATCGCGATGCATCCTGGTTGAATGCTCAAAACGATAAATCGCACTCCCTAAATATTGACAAATATCGTGAAGAACAGAAGAAGTGGAAATTAGCCGTAAAACAGATTGAATCGCTAAGCAAGCTGCCAAATGAACTCAAGGTTGAAACTTTGCCGCAAGATGCAGGAAAATTCGACAACGACAAAGACAAGGCAGAAAGGTATGCACGTTGGATGAAGGGACTTCAACGAGACATCTGGCTGGATGAAGCCGTAAAAGTGGTCGACGACATGGTATCTTCAAAAAGCCTTGTATATAACAAGTAAAACATTTCGAATTCAATTGTCGTAGTCCGGGTTATAATATCCCGGACTATTCTTTTAGGATCTGTCCCCAATTCCGCAACCAATGCAGACAATGAATGGACTTCTGCTTGATGGGAAAAGTTTGGCGCAATGATCCGGAAATCAACAGTGCTTAGCCGAATCCGAAAGGATGAATGAAGATCCGAGAAAAAATAACCGGTTTGAAATTCGATTTTCCGGATACATAGATTCCTATGCGATAATTGTTTTCCTGGCAAGGAAGGTAATTCCAATGCCCAAAATAGCTATCACGCAAAATGAAACACGCAGATTGACAATTTGTGCAATGAAGCCGATTACCGGAGGACCAACAAGGAACCCAAAATAGCCGATCGTCGACACGGCAGCCAGAGCGACGCCCGATGACAGCGTTTTCGATTTGCCCGCTATGCTATAGACGAAAGGCACGACTGATGAAACGCCTGCGCCGACCAGGAGGAACCCGGCAATGGCTGGGAAGAAATACGGCGCTGTTATGGCGAGTAACAATCCGGCCGCAGTCAGAACACCACTCAATTGAAGGACCCGTCTTTTCCCATATTTTGACGCTAGATGATCTGCAGCGAACCTGCCCAAAGCCATAGTACACATGAAGGCGGTATAGCCGGCAGCAATTAAATCATTAGAGGGCCTGATTACACGTTTGAAATATACGCTGCTCCAGTCAAACATTGTTCCTTCGCAAATCATGCTACAAAAAGCAATGAAACCAAGGTTTATTAATGATTTGTCCGGCAATGAAAAAACAGGCCTTTGTTCGCTGCTATTTACATCGAGCGGAATTAAATTGGACGAAGCCCTGATTATCAAAAACGAAGCCGTAGCTGCGATTATTAAAAAATGCTGGTAAGGTAAAAAGTGGAGCGAGATAAACAGCGCTCCCAGCGCCGCGCCGACAAATCCCGCGAGGCTCCAAATCCCGTGGAAGGACGCCATTATTGAACGGCCAAAAATATATTCGGCACCGACGGCTTGAGTATTAACAGAAATATTAAGAATATTGCCACTAATCCCGTAGAGGAAGAGACTCAACATCAGCTGCCATCCAGAGATGGTAAGCCCCAATAAAGGAAGCAATAGGGCGTAAGAAAAAGCTGCGCTAAGTACTACATTCCTGCTGCCGAATCTTGCAACAAGGATTCCAGCGAACGGTAAGGATAGGAGCAGGCCGACCGGCAGACCAAGCAGGACCGACCCAAGTTCAGCATTATTAAGATGCAATGTTGATTGGATGTCGGCTATCCGCGAAGCCCAGCTTGCGAAACATAGTCCCGCTACGAAAAAAAATGTTGCTACAGAAAATCTAAGCGTTCGTTTCTTGCGTTGTTCCAGGATTAACAAATCATCCAATGACAGTACAATTAGGAGTGAAGGAGCCCAATGAAATCAAAGGTATTTGTCTTTAATGACCTTAATGTGATGTGCGGCATGACCGGCACATATAAAACCAAGAGCAAGCACATTGATCGTATTATTACTTGCAGTTCCGGTTGAAAGCAGTTGCTCGTTATCAAAGGAGCGAAATAACTTTTCCGTTCCTTTGCGAACCGATTTGAATTCGTTAACCATTTCCTTCCATTTTCGTTTGTGGACCTTTGCATTTTCTGCCCACACTTTTTCATCAAAACTTGGCAATTGTGTTCCGTCTTTTCTGGCAAAAGTCATTGCGCGGTATGTAAAGACTCTTTCGGCGTCTATTACGTGCTGCAATATTTCTTTAATTGTCCATTTGTTTTCAGCATAAGCGTAATCAATTTTCTTTGTCCGAATTTTTTTCAGCATTTTTTTCACCTGTGCGGTGTTTTTTTTCAGTGCTTTGCTAACATCTTGTTCTTTTATCTTATCGATATAGGAACGATAAAAATCGGCAGCTATGCAGTCTTTCTTGGATAACACTTTTTTTGGTAAATGTAAAAAAGAATACCGGACAAAAAATCCGGTATTTTCGAAAAATTAGGTCAAACGGGTCTAATCTTTTCTGTCTTTTAAGGTAGATTTGGGAAGGTCGTCTTTTTTTGACTCGGTGCTAATATTATAGGCGAGCTTTACGGCACCATAAGCGTTGACAATTCCGCCGGAAACGCTGATGTCAGCTAAGTTTACCAATTCATTGTCCGTTCCGGGTTTTTTAACCTTCTCGGCCAGGGGTGTAGCAGATCTTTCTATGCAAAATTTTACTTGCTGCACAGTTAGGTTTGGATAATATTCCATAATCAATGCGGCTATGCCCGTAACGACGGGAGCTGCCATGCTTGTTCCCTGCAGATTGCCATAATTATGGCCTCCGGGCAGTGTCGAATATATCTTGGTACCTGGCGCGAACACGTCTACTTCTTTCTTTCCGTAATTTGAAAAAGATGCTGTGTAGCTCTTGAATCCCGCTTCTGCTGCCGGATCACTGCTGGCCCCTACGGTGATCCAATTGGATGCCTTGCCGGAATGGTCCTTGAAATCAGGGCAAGGAAAATTATCAGTCGTATCCACATCTTCAGCATCATTCCCAGCCGCATGCACTAATAAAACCCCTTTGCTTTCCGCATATTTTACAGCGTCGTCAACCCATTTTTTTTCAGGTGAAAGGTCCTTGCCGAAACTCATATTGACAACCTTGGCACCATTGTCGACCGCATAACGAATCGCGAGCGCAACATCCTTATCATGTTCGTCGCCGCCTGGCACTGCACGGATCATCATAATTCGTACGTTGTCTGCTATTCCATCCATGCCCTTGCCATTGCCGCGTTCGGCCGCAATTATGCCGGAAACATGGGTACCGTGCATCGGCTCGCCGGCCATAATATCGTTATTGCCATAATATTTATCGTTAATATCTTCCTCGTTATCTTGGACAATTTTCTTTCGGACATTTTCCGGCGCTTTGTCTTTTGATTCAGCCTTTTTTACCTGCATGTTAACGTACTCATTAAAATCTGTCAGGAATGCTTTGTTCGTAACATCCATTATCTTGTTTTCGCGAAATGAAAACAGTAATATTTCTTTTGCTCTTTTGATGTCGGGCGTTGACGCCTGGAATGTGTCAAGATCATTTCCTGTATATTCTTTCCTTCCCATTGCGCCTTGCAGGACACTGTCACTCATTACGGACGCCGCAAGTACACGCTTAAGCAATACCAGATCATCAGGACTTTCTGTGGTGGCGCCCATCAGTCTTTTTTTTGCCTTTTGCCACATCGTGTATTTCTCCTTATCATCGGCCGATAAAGACGAGGCGTCAAAGCCCGGCGTCTCGAATTGCTTTTTGAATTCAAAATAAACTCGAGCATCTTCACCAGAATCGTCGTTAACATTCTGACCATCTTTACCTCCTAGAAAATTCCACCCATGGACGTCATCAACGTATCCATCATGATCATCGTCGATCCCATTCCCTGGTATTTCTTTCGGATTCGTCCACAAAATATCTTTCAAATCTTCCTGAAGCGTATCAATACCCGAATCGATCACCGCGACGATTACCGTCTTACTCTTGAGGTTTTTTAGTTTCAAAAATTCGTAAGCTTTGTTCAGGCTTATTCCATAATACCCGTCTTGCTGCTTATCCATTAAATGCCAACCATTTGGCAGGTCCTGCTTCGTGGATGTGCCCTGGCCAAAAATTGACAGGTTAAAGATTATAAGGCCAATAAAGACCACTAACATTTTCAATTGACGCATTATAAAATTCTTTTGAGTTGAAGTTAAAAAACAAGTAAACGGCGAAATTAATTAAACTCTCCAGCCCTCAGTATTTAAATTACATGAAAGGGTAAACAGAGTTGTTAAATTTCGAACCATTATTGAGTAGTTACTTTGAATTCAACTCTCCTGTTTTTTTCTTTCCCGATTGGTGAGTTATTATCCGCAATTGGATTTTGCTGACCGAACCCATTTGCGGTAATACGATCTTCAGGAATTCCTTTCCCGATAAGATAATTTTTCACGGTGTTCGCACGCTGTCTGGAAAGAAGAAGGTTTCCTTCAGCTGTCCCCGTATTATCCGTGAAACCATTGATTGTCAGATGAAATTCGGGATGGCTTGCCAACAATTGTGCTAAATGATTTAAAGCGTCAAAAGAAACCCGAGAAAGCCGTTCACTGCCTGAAGCAAAGAGAATATTTTTTGATGTGTAATTTATTTTTTGCCTGATTTCCTGCTTAATTGCGGGACAACCATTATTCTCGGGTACACCTGGTACATCAGGGCATTTATCTTCCTCATCGTTAACGCCATCATGGTCGCGATCGGGTATGGGGCATCCATGGTAGCGTGCAACGCCCGGCACTGTCTTGCAGGAGTCGTGTTCGTCATCAATACCGTCGCCATCGGTGTCTGGAACAGGGCAGCCATTGTAGCGAGCCACTCCAGGCACCGTTTTGCAAGAATCGTGTTCGTCATCAATACCGTCGCCATCGGTGTCTGGAACAGGGCAGCCATTGTAGCGAGCCACTCCGGGCACCGTTTTGCAAGAATCGTGATCGTCATCAATCCCGTCATGATCCGTGTCTGGAACTGGACACCCGTTATATTTTGCGACACCCGGTACATTGGGACAAAGATCCTTGTCGTCAGGAATTCCATCATTGTCGCTGTCTTTGACAACAACTTTTTCTGGAAGCATCGGCTTTGAAGGATGTTCAGGCTTACCAGATTTTCCAAGCCAAACTCCAAGTGTAATCCCTTCGACCTTGTGATGAAAAGTACTTGTATATGGGGCTGAATAAAAATTGGAAAGCCCCTGGCTGAGATAGCCGCTGAGTGTTATACTGCCAAACTCGATGCCTGTCTTTATGTTGATGCCCAGATCCAACGTCTTGTACTTGCCAATCGCGTTGCCAACCTCGATTTTGTTGGTTTGAGTCGAAAACTGGCTAGTTGTATCCTGTTGGGTCAGAATTTGACTTGTCCAGTTTCCACTGTAAATGAATGCCAAATACGGACCGGCTCCAATGAAAAAATTATTCTTGTGATTTTTACTTAGTGGCAATTTATAGGTTATGTAAAATGGCATTTCGATATAATCCACACTAAGCGAATTCTTCATATAAATTGTATCCAGGCTTGCACTGTCAATAACATTGCTGTTCTTAGTAAATTGCCGTCCCTTGGAAGTATAATCAATAGCCGGCTGGAAGAATAATCGGTTGGTGAGGGGGATTTCCAGGTTGACGCCGAAGTGAATGGCAGTGCGACTGCTATAATATGGTTTTGCCGCGGTATCCCATCCAGGGAGGCTATTGGTCTCCTGGACATTTGCTGAATGAAAACCGATTTCGCCACCCAGTTTAACCTGTGCATAGGAGCTGATGCAGTTAACAGAAAGCAGCACAACGAGTAAAGGCAAGTATTTTTTCATAGTTTGGATAAATTCGCCGAAAATACCTAGACGATTGTATAACGCCAGGACAGCAGTATTATTTTGACAAAAGCCGATAAAACCCTGACATTCCGATGATTTGCTGGCCTAAAACTCGAACTTGATGCCTTGCGCCAGTGGCAAGTCAGTTGAATAATTAATCGTGTTGGTTTGCCGACGCATGTAAGCCTTCCAGGCATCGCTACCGCTTTCCCTTCCGCCACCAGTTTCTTTCTCTCCCCCGAAAGCGCCGCCAATTTCGGCGCCCGAGGTTCCAATGTTGACATTAGCGATTCCACAATCACTTCCTGAAGCGGAAAGAAATTTTTCTGACTCTCTGAGATTTAATGTCATGATGGATGAAGACAGCCCCTGAGGCACTTCGTTCTGAATTGCAATTGCCTCTTCGATTGTCTTGTACGTCATTAAATAAAGGATGGGAGCAAAGGTTTCCTGTTTAACTATATCAAATGTTGGGCGAACTTCGGCAATGCAGGGCTTAACATAGCATCCGCTTTCAAAGCCATCCCCTTCCAGGACACCTCCTTCAACAATGAATTTACCACCCTGCTTTTTGCAAATTGCAATTGCATTTTGGTATGCCTTAACTGCATCCAGGTCAATGAGGGGTCCAACATGATTTTTTTCGTCCAGTGGGTTTCCTATTTTCAGTTGGCTATATGCTTCTTTCAACCTTTCTTTCGTCCTTGCATAAATTTTTTCCTGTACAATCAGGCGTCTCGTAGAGGTGCACCTTTGCCCTGCAGTTCCAACGGCGCCGAAAACTGCTCCAGTAATTGCGACATGTAAATCTGCACTATCTGAAAATATAATTGCATTATTCCCACCCAACTCTAGAAGCGATCTCCCCAATCGTGCTGCAACAGCAGTTCCAACTGCACGCCCCATCCTCGTTGAACCCGTAGCCGAAATGAGCGGAATCCTAACATCATTCGCCATCCATTCGCCTACTTCTCTGTCGCCATTGATGAGGTTGCTGACTCCTTCAGGTACTTTATTTTTTGAAAATACATTGGCAACGATTTGCTGGCAGGCAATTCCACAAAGGGGTGCTTTCTCGCTTGGTTTCCAGACGCAGACATCGCCACAAACCCAGGCAATCATGCTGTTCCAGCTCCACACGGCGACGGGAAAATTAAAGGCAGAAATAATTCCTACAATTCCCAGCGGATGCCATTGTTCATACATGCGATGGGAAGGGCGTTCGCTGTGCATCGTTAGTCCGTTTAACTGCCGGGACAGCCCAACTGCCAAATCGCATATATCTATCATTTCTTGGACCTCACCAAGTCCTTCCGCGAGACTCTTGCCCATTTCATAAGATACAAGTCGTCCTAAAGAAGCCTTGTGAGCCCTCAATGCTTCGCCTATTTGTCGAACTACCTCACCTCTTTTTGGAGCCGGCCAGAGTCGCCATTCCCCGAATGCCTTCAGAGACTCATTTATAACATCATCATATTCTTTTTTGGAAGTCGCGGCAAGCGAAGCAATCTCCCTTCCATCTACCGGCGACCGGGATTGAATTTTACCTGCCGACCGACCAATCCACTTCTGGCCAGTAGAAGTGCCGGGATTGTTTTTTTTTAAATTGAGCTGATTCAATATGTCCATAAAAAAGCTTGCGGTTAGAGAAACCGCAAGCAAGTTAGGAAATTCTGCTAACCAAGTTCCTAACCAAACTTAAAATCTACTATGAAAAAAAGCGTACAACACGTGTACGAAAAAAAAGATTGGCTTGTTGCTTTATCCAAAAAAAATCACAGTAAAATTATGAACAAGAAGCGCGAGGCCTACACAATTTTAGGCAAATACGAAAAAAAAATCGGCGGACGACTATCCGCTCATTTTTTTATCCATTTCGGCAAAAAAGCTTTCGCTATAACTGATCCCAATTGGAATTTCCTTGTCGCCAATTTTTACTTTGCTCTTGCTTATATTGCCAATTTTGCTAATAGGTACAATATATGAGCGATGGACTCGAATAAATTCCTTCGGAGGTAACTTTTGCATTATCGTCTTTAAGGTCATCAGCGTCAATACCGATTTTTGAGGAAGATAAATTTTTATGTAATCGTCTAGCCCCTCAATATAAATGATGTCTTTAAGATTGATTTTCATCATTTGGTAGTCTGACTTTACGAAAATGTAACCTTCTGCCAGTTCCATGCTGTTAGTATACTCGATATATTCTTTTGCTTTATATACTGCTTTCAGGAATCGGTCATATTCAATCGGTTTGAGCAAATAATCTATTGCATCCACGTTAAAGCCTTCAACGGCATATTCGCTAAAAGCCGTGGTAAAAATGACAGCAGTTGTCTTCCTATTTACCAGTTTTGAGAATTCAATTCCGTTGATGTCTGGCATCTGGATGTCCAGGAAAATCAGATCGACTGCTTCCGCGTCAAGTGCCTTTTTTGCCTCGTATGCATCCGTAAAAATTCCTTTCAAATCGAGAAAATAAATTTTTGCAATGTACTTTTTTAACACTTCAAGCGCCAGTGGCTCGTCATCAACCGCTATGCATGAAATCATATCAGTTCAATTTTTAGATTTACCAAATGAGTTGCGAGATTATTGTCAATTGTTAAGCAATACCGATTATTATAAAGCAAATCAAGCCGCCTCCGGCTGTTGTTAATGCCGATTCCGGTATTTTCTGCCGGTTTCAAAATTGTGCTGCTATGCTTGTTATTTTTGATTGAAAGATGCACTGCATTGTCGACAATTTTTAATACGATTGAAATGGGCGAACTTTCGCGGGTACTTATGCCGTATTTAAAAGCATTTTCTACAAAAGGAAGAAAAAGAAGCGGGGATATCTTTTTCCCGGTTGGATCACCCTCAACCTCAAAAGTTACATGCGATTTGTCCGTCAGACGAAGTTTTTGCAGTTCGATATAATGCCTTATGAATTGAATTTCTTTTTCAACCGGAACGTAATCGTTTTTTGCTTCCGTTAATACGTAGCGCATTATACTCGACAATTTCATCACGGCTTCTGCGGTATGCCTTGAGCCGTCAGCGGCGAGCGAGTAAATGTTATTTAAAGTATTGAACAAAAAATGGGGATTTATTTGCGACTTCAAAAAAGATAGCTCCGTATTCAGCTTTTCATTTTCAATTTCCTTGTTCCGCTGTTCTGTCTGAAACCATTGGGTGATGACACGCAGGCCGGTACTCACGGCAAATACCATCGTGAAAATAGCAATAGAACCAGGTGAAAGGAGTGGAGGAAGCAGGTTTCTTGGCCTGGTTGAGAGTCTCACTATTGGGGGCAGCCAACCCAGTGTGTCGCTAAAATAATGGTATAATCTGAGGAACAGTCCAAAAAAAAGGAGGAATAAAACACTAACGATAATAAATGGGATCACTCTTTTTCTTGTGAGCAACTTCGGAATCAATACATAATAATTCAAGTAATAAAACCCAATATAAAAGCAATTGATGAGGACAAAATAAAATGAAAAATATTGGGCAGGAATAAATGATCCCTCACGTTGTCTTGGGATAAATGCAAAAGGCAGCATTAAAAAGCATGCCCACGCAGCAATGTGGATCACAATCTGTAGCGCAAGTTTCCCTGATTTCATTTTTGTCTATCTAGGACGCCGTAATTGGCAGCAAAAAACATAAAACGCATCAAATCTATTGTAGTTTTTAGATTCCTAAAGTTAAAACGGATAAAGGAAGGTTTTAAACCTAAAGATTAGATGAATGGCCGGTTAAAATCGGTGAATAATTGTGGGCCTCAAATGTTCCGGTCGACCCGCAATTATTAAGGATGCTTAGAAATTAAGGGCAAATTTTGTGAATAGACGCATCCCGTTATAACCCATTTGGACCGCATCAAAGGGGCCGCCCGATTCACTATCACCCCATGACGCATTTTTTGCTCCTGCAGTAGCGGCCAAATCAGGGTGGACATTGAAAATATTGTCTATGCCGGCAACCCAGGAAACGCTTTTGTTGATCTTATACGAGAGATATAAATCAGTCGTAATCTTACCATGGAAAACAAAGTCTTCCGGAACAACACCTGAGCCGTCATCTTTTTCAACATAGGGATCGTAGCCGAGTCCCGCATCGGAAATTCCAGCCCCTCCAGGGCCGCCAGCCGGCGCACCGGGCACGCTTGAATAACCATATCCCTCAGTAGTTAGTTTTCCGTAATAGGTCACATGAGTCCCCACAGACAGCGCGCGCATGGCATATTCGAGATTAAGGGAAAACTTGGCTTTTGGTGCGGACGCAATTAGGAAAGCCTGTTCACGGGTGCTGAAAAATGTCTGCTGGTCAAAGTAATTATCATTCAATGGACCCGGTACATTAATCTTATCAATCGTAATATTTTGAATGTTTCCTGCCAGAAGGATTTTAATTCTGTTTCTGCCAATCTTCTTTGAATAATCCATAATAACGTCAACGCCGGTATTGGTTGTATTTACGGCATTGGCAAAAAACTGGACTGAATTGACAGGAGGGGATATGTTAGTTGGCATGTACGGCGCAAGTTGCGGTAAAGTCGCGGCAAATTGCCCCGAAAAAATCACTCGATTTCGCATCTTCACCAGGTAACCGTCAAGAGTAACCGTGAGGTCGCTGACCGGCTTCCACGCGAAGCCTAGGCTCCCATTTACGGATTGCTCTTGTTTCAAAGGCGGAATTCCTGCTGCCCTTGCGACTGCGCTGGTATTTGGGGCCTGCCAGATATATTGGAGGGAATTATCAACGATGTTTGTATTGATGTTGCTGAAGTTAATTTGCTGCAAGGAGGGGGCTCTGAAACCTGTACTGACCGAGCCGCGCAAATTAAAATTATCCGTTAGTTTATATCTTGTTGCAAGCTTATACGTGTTCACAAATCCAAAGTCAGAATAATTTTCCAAACGGATCGCGCCATCGAGCAACCATTTTTTGGTTACGTCCAACGCAGCATCAACATAACCTCCAACATTTGTCCTTGTGGCATTAACTACATCAGTTGGTCTGAAACCTGGAAAGCCTTCGGATCCTGATGCGACATCGACAGAATCACCAACTATGGGATAGTACTTTGGGGGAATCTTGTAACCATAGGAATCGTTTTCTCCCTTATAGATTTGGTATTTTTCAAAGCGAAATTCCGCTCCGAAAGAAAAAGTCAATCCTTGTGCTATCGCACCATATCGTTTGCTCAAATCCAGGTTGGCTGTATTTTGTAGAAAATTGAACCCGCCATCGTCAAATCTTGTTTTTGTCGCCACTTCATCCTCAGGCAAAGTCGCATTAAAGGTCTTGTTTCCGAAATAATGAAAATTATTATAGCCGATTGCATTGCTCAAGTCCCAATCCCAGCCATTGCCTGCCGAACCTTTAACGCCTACGGCCAAAGACAGGTCAGTGATATATACGTCTTCCTGAGGATCATAATACACGTTAGCGGTATCCAACGAGCCCTTGGTCGGGTCAAATACCTTCATTATACCCGGAACAAAAATCAGGTTGCCATTTGCGTCGGTCGGAAACTTTTCAGGATGTGAAGCAAAATTTCTAGTCCAGGCATATACGTTCGAGTGCTTGCGATTAAATCCGCCAAAAGTGTAAAAGGTCGTTCTCGTTCCTGAAATAGGTAATTCCATATTAAACATGGCACCTGCTGCCGTGATGGATCCGTCTCCGAACGCCCTGCGATATGGAGCAATATAAGGTGCCACCAATTTAGAATTGGGGTTGGTTGACCAATTAGTATCCGGAAGCGCGCGAAATGTTTTGCCCTCGGTAAGGAAGTTTGCTCCGAGGTTAATAAACCCCCCGTTTTGACCGATAGGAAGTCCGTAATTTAAACTTGCCTTAAACGTTTGACCATCCAATTGCGAACCGGTGTAATATTGACTTGGATCAACATTATTGAGCGTATTGTATTTATGGTCATAATATCCGCTGAAACCAGCATCCATTGATAACTTTCTGACGTCCTTTTTCAAAATAATATTGATTACACCCGCAATTGCATCAGAGCCGTATTGTGCCGACGCACCATCGCGCAATATTTCGACTCGATCTATTGCTGCTTCGGGAATCGAGTTCAAATCTGTTCCGGAGTTACCTCTGCCTCTTGTACCAAATTCGTTAACGAAGGCAGCCAAATGATATCTTTTGCCGTTTACCAGCACTAAGGTTTGATCATAGCCTAATCCTCTCAGGCTTGCAAAATCGATCGCGTCAGAGCCATCCGCGCCACTTTGTTTATTGTAATTAAATGATGGAACAGCCATATTCATTTGTGACATTAAATCGGGTTTCGCAGTTGTCTCACCAATCGTGTTAACTTTTATTACATCTACCGGAACGGCACTTTCAATTCTGACCCTGGGTGTACCGCGGTTCCCCGTAACAACCACCTCATTCAACTCAGCGGACTTCTGTTCCAGTTTGATCATAATATCGGTTTCGCGCCCCACAGTAAATGATTCACTGGTATATCCAATGCTGGTAATTTCCAGAATGTCTCCGGGAGT
>JAJPJP010000430.1 GCA_021324175.1 Chitinophagia bacterium | reverse complement strand
TATTGGGTTTGAGCGGATTCATAGATGGAAACGATTTGAAATTTGTACACACTGTATCAAAAACGGACGATGGCTGTATCGTTAATGACCACTTGATCTCGACTCACAAAAAAACTCCCTGTAAATCAAGCCCATTTTGATCGGCACGAAATTGGAAATAGTGCCGGAAACGTTGATCAAAGAAAAATCCTCAAACGATATTATATGATCAGGAACTATTTCCGGTTGGCGGTCAAACATTTCAAAAAGCAGCAATTGTTCTCACTGATCAATGTGCTCGATCTGACTGTCGGCATCACTTGCTGCATGATGATCTTTCTCTTTGTCATGAACGAACTCAGCTTTGACAATTTTCACAAAAACGGTAAAAATATTTACCGGGTTGCAAGGCAGACGACTGGCGGAGAAAAAAGAGATATACCTTACCTTTCGCCCCCTTATGGTCCCACGCTCCTAAATGATTTTCCCTCCGACATTGCATCTATGGTACGTGTGGAAGCTGACAACGACCTGATCACGTATAAAAATGTTTCTTTCAATGAGCAAAAAATTCTGCTTACAGATTCGAACTTCTTCAGTTTTTTCAATTTTAAGCTTTTAAGAGGCACTCCGGATGAAGTGCTGGCCGATCCCTTGAGCATCGTGATGACCGAATCGACGGCGAAGAAATATTTTGGCAATGAGGATCCCATTGGCAAAGTAATCGAATTCAACAAGGATCTGCATTTGAAAGTCTCGGGAATTGCGGCAGATGTTCCGGTTAATTCGCATCTCGATTTTGACATGGTGGTTTCGCTGGCTAATTGGTCCAAACAGCCATGGATGAACCAGTGGCCAAATAATAGCCTTTTCGCTTATGTCCAGTTAAACCCTTTGGTAAGCCCTGACCGCCTGGAAGCAAAATTTCCGGCGTTCATGGAAAAATACATGGGCAAATATTACAGGGAAAACGGATTCCATATGAAGCTCGTGTTAAATCCGCTGAAGGATCTCTATTTTGCTGAGGGCTTTTCATTTGAATCTCCGACCTCCAGGCATGGAAGCAAAAAGACCGTATTCATTTTTATGAGCATCGCCATATTAATGTTGCTAATCGCCTGTATAAACTTTATGAACCTCTCCACTGCGCGTGCCACGGATCGCTCCAGGGAAGTCGGATTGAGAAAGGTACTCGGTGCACTTAGAAAACAATTAATTTTTCAAATTATATCTGAATCGATTCTCTTTGCGCTAATCGCCACGGGCCTATCCATCATCCTCCTTCAAGCGATAATGCCCACATACGCTCAATTCCTTGGATATAAGCTTCCTCCATACATGATGGATGTTAGATTTTATTTATTTATAATAGGGATCATCCTGGTTGTGGGAATCCTGGCAGGCATATATCCTGCGCTACTACTTTCATCCTTTTCCCCGATTGAAGCTTTGCGAAGTAAGTTTAAGGTTGGAAGATCAGGCGCGTTTTTCAGAAAATCTCTGGTGACCTTGCAATTCGGAATGTCGGTCTTACTTATCGCAAGCATTTCCATTGTAATAGACCAAATGCATTTTGTTCAGCATGCCGATCTTGGGTTCAATAAAGAAGAATCGATGATCATCCGGCTTGACAACAATGCTATTTGGCAAAGCAAAGAGCGTTTCAAGTCCGAATTGACCAGGGACCCTTCTGTGTCAACTGTCTCCCTCATGTCCGGAGAGCCAGGCGGGTTTCACGACAACCAGGGCTTCGAATTCGAAAAAAGGCCAGAAGATAAAGTGATGCTGCATACAGAATTCGCTGATTTCGACTATGCGAAGGTTCTTGGATTAAAGATCATTGCGGGCAGGGACTTTTCGAACGATTTTCCGGCCGATTCGAACAGGTCAGTAATCATTAACAGGACTGCAGCCAATTTCCTTGGATATACGTCTGAAAAAGCAGTCGGACAGTGGATTCGAAACCTCGGTAATGACAGCCTGAGAAGAACCATTGTTGGTGTTGTTGAAGACTTTCATTACGCGTCTTTAAAAGAGCCAATTGGCCCACTGGTTATTTCGCCCAAAAAAGATGATCGGCGCCTTGCACTGATAAAAATGAAAACAACCGCAGTACCACAAAGCATTGAGCGAATAAAAAAGATCTACGCGAGTTATGCATCGGCATACCCTTTCGAATATTCTTTCCTCGATGAATCATTTGACAGACTTTATAAATCAGAAGCCAAGCAGGAAACACTCTTGAGCGGATTTGCCGCGATCGCCATCGGTATAGCCTGCCTAGGACTTTTCGGACTGGCATCTTATACCGCGGTAAAAAGAACAAAAGAGATTGGGGTTAGAAAAGTCTTAGGATCCTCAGTTGAAAACATCGTCGTTCTGTTGTCCAAGGACCTATTAAAACCGGTGTTGGCTGGAACGCTCATCGCCCTGCCTTTGTCATATTTGATCATGACTAAGTGGCTCGAAAATTTCGCATACCGTATTTCCCTGGACTGGTGGTTATTTGCGGTTGCAGCGCTTGCCGGGATCCTCGTGGCGATGCTTACCGTAAGCTTTCAGTCGGTAAAGGCAGCGATGGCCAATCCTATTAAAAGCTTGCGAACAGAGTAAGCGTGTTTACTGTTAACGATTTTCGGCACCGGCAGTCGTTTTAGCAATATCTTACTTAAAACATGAGAAATGACGATCATCAGTTTCAAACTCGCTCTTCGAAGACTCGTAAGAAATGCAAGATTTTCGCTGATTAATATTTTGGGGCTCGCCACAGGAATTGCAGCAAGTTGCCTGATTTACGCTTTTATTTACAATGAAACCAGCTATGATTCCTATCATTCCAAAAAGAATCAGATTTACCGCGTCGTAGTCAACACGTCAAATCGCAGCAATGGCGAAGTAACCGGTCGAAGCGGCTCTGTCCCCTTACCGCTTCCCTATGCAATGAGGGCCGATTTCCCCCAATTTGAAAAAGTGGCGGCCATCGTCAATGCCGGATCACCCCAGGTCTATATTTCGGGTGAAGGGCAATCAGAGGAAAAGAGGTTCCTGGAAAACACAGGCGTCTTTTATGCCGAGCCCGCTCTTTTTGACATTCTTGACTTTAAATGGTTATCTGGCAACGCCCGCCGTTTAGAGGAGCCCAATGCCGTGGTTTTATCTGAAAGCCTGGCTGTAAAATATTTTGGCGACTGGAGAAAAGCCGAAGGCAAAACAATCCAGCTTTGGTCGTGGCGTTCAAAATATTTGGTGACCGGTGTATACCGGGACCTCCCTGCAAATACCGATGTCCCGGCCGAAATGGTGATGGCTTACACTTCTCTTCACCCGGTTAACAACAATTATGTAAACAGGGCCAATCTTTGGAGATATACAGACAATGTTTTTAAGACGGAATGCTTTCTGTTGTTATCCAAAGGGCAGGATATTGCTGCCGCCGAAAGAGCGCTGCCTTCTTTTGTGGAAAAATATTATAAAGAAACTCAGGATCACACTGCGACCACAACCTCGCTGATGTTCCAGCCGCTTAAGGCGATGCACCTTGACGAGCGCTATAATACGTACAAAGAGGACGCGTTGCCGGTTAAAGAGCTATGGGCGCTGGGTATTATTGGTCTTTTCGTGCTCCTGATAGCCTGTATCAATTTCATCAACCTATCCACCGCGCAATCTGTGAGCCAATCCAGGGAAGTCGGTGTTCGGAAAATCCTTGGGGGCAACCGGAGAAGTCTCATCAGGCAATTCCTGTTTGAAACGGCATTGGTTACACTGGCTGCGATCATACTGGGCTATTTCATAGCAGAACTTGCGCTTCCCTCGCTGATCAAACTGACAGGAAAGTTGCTTTCACTCGACCTGGTCGACAATTCTTCTCTTCCATTATTTCTCCTGGTCACCTGGGTGGCCACCACATTACTTTCAGGCGTTTATCCCGGCTTTATCCTGTCCCGTTTTGACCCGCTGACGGCAATTAATAATCAGGTGAGGTTAAAAACTGGTCCGGGGATTTCGGTGAGAAGGTCACTTGTCGTCACACAGTTCGTGATCGCGCAGTTTCTGGTCATTGGCACCCTGGTTGTTGTCGGACAAATGGATTTTTTCCGTGATCGTCCCATGGGTTTTGAGAAAAAGGCCATCGCCATCATCGATCTCCCGAGCGACAGCGCAGACCAACAGAAATATAACTACCTGAAACAACAAATGCTTCAGGTCCCGGGCGTAATCGACGCCAGCTTTTGCATGGACCCGCCCTCGAGCGATGAAAAAATATTCGACCATGTTTATTACGATCGTAACCCGCAAAAACTGGAACCCGATCCCGAAGTTCAGTTCGCCGATACGAGCTACCTGAATACTTTCGGCATTCAGCTGATAGCGGGTCGGCTACCCCTTCCTGCCGACACCATTCGCGAGATCCTGGTCAACGAAACGGCTGCAAGGAAAATGGGTGTTCAGGCACCGGATCAAATTCTTGGTAAAAGTCTGTCCTACAATTCCCGCAATCAATACCCGATTGTAGGCGTCTTTCGCGATTTTAACAGCAGGTCCCTTCGTGAACCTGTTTTACCGCTTGTGCTGTCGACCAACAAAAGTCAATACACTGATTTGGCCATTAGAATAAAACCGGAAAAACTGGTCAGCGCGATGCCCCAGGTCGAAAAAGTATTCAAGCGGATCATCCCCTCCTACTTGTATAACCCTGTCTTCTTTGATGAATCGATCTGGCGTTACTATCAAAAAGAGGCGGTTACGGCTCAAATTTTCAGGATTTTTGCCATCATTGCGATTGTCTTATCCTGTCTGGGATTATATGGTCTTGTTTCTTTTATGGCAGTTCAAAAAACCAAAGAAGTCGGAATTCGAAAAGTTTTGGGCGCATCCGTTCAAAGCATTCTTTACCTTTTTTCAAGGGAGTTTATCTTTTTGATCGCCATCGCCTTCCTGATCGCCGGACCGCTGGGCTACTATGTCATGCACCAATGGCTTTCGGGATTTTACAACCATATGGATATCGGGTGGACCATTTTTGTTTTGGCGATATTGATCTCCCTGCTTATCGGTGGACTGACCATCTTATACACGACAATGCGGGCAGCACTATCTAATCCGGTGAACAGTCTGAGAGCCGAGTGAAACGAACCTGACTATCTCATTCAAACTGTCCTTCTCTTCACTCAACCATCATGGTTAGTTAAGGGTTGTTTCGCGCATCCATTCCTAATTTTAGCGGGCGTCAAATTACAGGAAAATCGACCAGGATTTAGTATATTTAGATACCAACACCTTAACCTAAATAAATCTATATGGCCTCGGGTTATGCAGCCAAACATGCCGTAGAACTCCCGCTGGCGCAAATCAAGATTTCCGAGGAACATTTCCTGGTTCTCGCTCTCGAAGCGGCAAGAAAGCTGAACTGGGAGATTGGTCCCATAAATGCCAGCGGTTTTGTTGCCTTCACCAAATTTTCAATAGCTTCTTCTTCAACGGAGGAGGTCCTGGTGTCGATAGACAATGGTTTTGCGAATCTGCGTAGCGAAAGTACGGGAGGCCGGCTCGTGGACTGGAGTAAAAACAAGAAGAATATCAACCAACTTCTTGCAACTTTTGATCAGCTGAGGGAGACGGATAATACCGAAGAGCTATCTGCAAAATATGAGGAGCTTAGCAAGAGTTTCTCGTCACAAGATTCCCTCGCAGCGTTCCAACCAAACACATCCAAAAAAACTGCTCTTGGTCTATTTTCCATTTTCATCCCCAGAAAGGGCTTTTTCATCACGCCCTTGCTGGTCGATCTCAATCTTTTAGTTTTTATTCTGATGGTCATCAATGGAGCAGGTTTTTGGCTTCCAGATAGTGAAAGTCTAATCAAATGGGGCGCAAATTTTCGCCCCGTCACCCTGCAAGGCGAGTTATGGCGAATTCTCTCTTGTTGTTTTGTGCATATCGGCATTGTCCATCTGACTTTCAATATGTATGCTCTCATTTATATCGGGATGCTCCTGGAGCCGATACTTGGAAATGTGAGGACTATTACCGCTTACCTGTTGACCGGGATTGCTGCAAGCACTGCAAGCCTGGTGTGGCATCCTCTGACGATCAGCGCCGGCGCATCAGGAGCCATTTTTGGCTTATACGGAGTCTTTCTTGCCCTGCTCACCACAGATATTGTCGAAAAATCAGCAAGAAAGGCTCTCCTCACAAGTATTGGAATATTTGTCGCCTATAATCTTGTCAACGGAATGAAAGGGGGCATTGACAATTCCGCTCATTTAGGGGGCCTGGCATGTGGATTTATCATAGGTTTTGCTTACACACCAGGACTGAAAAACCCCCGCAGGACAATCCTGAAATATCCTGTAATCATTGTGATGGCTATCGCAGTAACCTCTTCGTCATTTCTTATTAGCCGGGGTATACCCAATGACTTCCCACGATATGATGAATTGATGCACTCGTTTGCTTCTAATGAGAGCCAGGCGCTGGAAGTACTGAAACTTCCGAATACTACCCCCAAGGATCAAATCCTTTCGGAAATAAAAGACCGAAGTCTCTACTATTGGAATGAAGATATCACCCTTGTCAACGAAATGGAAAAATTGAATATTCCCAAGGAACTTCATGAAAGAGATAAAAAATTGTTAGAATATTGCAACTTCCGTGTTAATAGTTACTCGCTTATTTACAAGACGGTCGATGAAGGCACCGACAAATACAGAGACAGCATAAAATATTATAACGAACAAATTGTGTCCATTTTCGATGATCTCCAGAAAAAGAATGGGAAGTAGCGTGTTGGTCCAATTGCAGGACTGTATCAGTCAACCCTTGATATTGCCGTGCCCGGCATAAGTGTTACCGCAGGACCATCTGCCGGTCCGCATCCAGGCGGATCAGGATAAACAGCATCATGGTAAAGGTGAGCAGCGATGTGCCGCCATAACTGACAAAAGGAAGTGGAATGCCAATCACCGGCGCAAGACCGATGGTCATGCAGACATTGATCACAATATGAAAAAATATGACCGAAGCCACACCGTAAGCATAACACCTGCTGAACACGCTTCGCTGTCGTTCGGCGACAACAACGATCCGCAAGAGCAATACGAGATATATGCATAGGAAAATCGTGCTGCCGACAAATCCAAACCCTTCGCCTATCGTGCAAAAGATAAAGTCGGTCCGTTGTTCGGGAACAAAATCATAACGCGTCTGCGTCCCTTTCAGCAATCCTTTCCCCATGATCCGGCCACTGCCAATCGCGATTTTGCTTTGCTTGACGTTATAGTTGTCGTCAGTTGAGCCGCCTTTTTTCTGCTCGATTTCTCTTTCCGCCAGTTCATTTTTGGGGACATAGTCTTTGCCGATGGCATCATAGATCCTTTTGACCTGGTAAGGCTGAAATACGTGATCGAACACAAAGGGAACGACGAATCGTTGCACGCCAACGCAGACAAACCAGATGCCCACGATCAGGATCAGCATTCCCCGGTTACGCTTGACCTGTCGGCGAAGAATAAAAATCGCAATACCGGCAATTCCGCTCAGGACCAGAGCGAGCGTATTTTTTTCAACCAGCAGCGTCGCAACGACAAGTACAGAAAAGGAAAAACCGATGATGAGGATCGCCGCTGGCAGCCCTTCCCGGAACATGACGATAAAAAACGAAAAATAGACCAGCGCCATTCCCGTTTCATGCTGCATGATGGAAAGAACGGCGGGAAATAACGCGATCGCTGCGGCAATAAGCTGCGAACGAAGTTTATAAAAGTCGGTTTCGATCCGGGAAAGGTATTTGGCCAGTGCAAGGTTGACAAAGACGGTGCACAAATCCGCCGGTTGCAACTGGAAAGCATTTCCAAAGCGGATGATGGATTCCGTTCCTTTGACACGAGAGTGAAAGGGGAAAACCAGCAGGAGCAGGAAAATGCCCAGCGCGTACCCCAGGTTGGCCGTAGCTGTAAAAAACTTACTGTCGGTCAGCAAAATAAAAATAGCGGCAATACAGCCAATGACAAAGTATAAAGTCTGGCGGCTATAGTCGGTTTTCAACGAAATAAATCCCCTGAGCACGCTGTCCCCCTCATGGTAGGTCGCCGCAAAAATGCTCATGACGCCGATCGAGCACAGGATAAACCACAGCCAGATCAGTGACCAGTCGATACCTTTTGATATGGCGGGGTTGCGGTTTATCATCTAGTTGGAATTGGAATCCGAATCGTTTTCTTTTATCTTCAAATTGTTTTTTGGTTTGTCCATCGGCATATTCTGGATATTGCTTGACAAAGCTGGCATAAAAACATGATTGAATGTATCCAGGAGCACTGAGCGTATGGAAGGAGTCATAAATTTTTTCCACCTCGTACTGTCGCCTGTTTGTTTAGCCCAATGCGCTGCGCGCGCAGAGTCTTCGATAAATTGCTGAATGATCAGGTAGCGGGGCATCAGGTTGGTACCCGTGAGCTTCTCGATCAGTGGCAAACGCGATGACCTGATGCTGTCGGTCAGGTATTTTTCCAGCAAGAGCGAGCCGATCGGCGCAGCCCACGTGGCCCCATAACCGGCGTTCTCAATGACGACAGCGATGGCAATCTTTGGATCTTCTCTCGGGGCAAAACACACAAATACCGAATGCGATTTCATTTTTGTTCGCCTGCCCCGTATCATGCGATAGTTTTCTGCCGTACCCGTCTTTGCGCAAATATCGATGCCTGGTATCTTCGCCGCACTCGCAGTTCCAAATTCTACTACATCCTGCATCCCATTGGTCACTACCTCGTAAACGTTGTCCGGGATATGGGTGAGCACTTCATGTTTTTCGTTGAACCGGTTCAATACAGAATCCGCCGGATCCTTGTCATCGATACTTTTTACAAAATGCGGAACATAGAAATATCCTTTGTTGGCTACGATGCACATGGCGTTGGCGATCTGCAGGGGCGTCACCAGCATCTTATCCTGCCCGATTCCCATGGTCACCATGGTGCAGGAATTCCAGGAATGATTATATTCCTTGTCATACGCTGTCGTATCGGGTATGTTTCCGCCGGCCTCGCTCGGAATATCAATGCCGATTCGATGGCCGAGTCCAAATGCATTGGCATATTCTTTCCATTTGGTCAAACCGCGACGCGGGCTGCGGAATTCGGGGTTGTCAAGTGTGAGCCGAAATGTGTTGCAAAAAAATGAATTGCAGGAATGGGCGATGGCGAGCCGAAGGTTTGCCGCGTGACCGGGATCTTTGTGTTCGCATTTTACGGGGTGGCTGCAGGCCAGGTAGGCGCCGTGACAGTCGTACCCGCTGGCAGGCGTAATGACGCCTTCATCGAGTCCGATCAGGGCGCCGATCGGCTTATACGTCGAGCCAGGCTGGTAAAGTCCATTGATGGCACGATTGAGAAGCGGCGCAGAAACATCCAAAACAAGTTTTCCGTAGTTGGTCTGCTTTTCGGAGCCGGTCAGGTCATTTGGATTAAAATCCGGGCTTGAAGCCATCGCAATGATGCCGCCGGTTCTCGGTTCGATCGCGACGACAGAACCCACTTTATTGACAAGCAATCTTTCGGCCAGCTGCTGGATTCGGACATCCATATAGGTCCTCAGGTTCTTGCCGGCCACCGCGGGTGTATCAAAGGATTTATTTTCGTAGTGGCCGACCAGCCTGTTCTTGTTATCCTTTAACCAGAATTCGATGCCCCGCTGGCCCATGAGTTCGCGTTCGTAAAATTGTTCCAGTCCCGATCTCCCGACATAGTCGCCGATCTGGTAACCGTAATTATAACGCTTCATGATATTGGAGTCCACCTCGCCCACATAACCCATCACATGTGCCGCCGCGTCGAAGGGATATACACGCACGGGCCTATCCTGGAGGTTGAAGCCAGGGAACTGCCAGATGTTCTCTTCAAACTTGGCGAAGATATCGGGCGGCAGCAAATCCTCGAAAGTGGTTGGGCGAAAAGCGCCGTTCCTGATTCTGGCATCGATGATTCGATCGCGAAAATCAGAAGTATCGATTCCGAGGAGCTGGCAGAAATAGCCCGTGTCGATATTTTTGACCTGCGAAGGCGTCACCGTGAGATCATACATGACCGTGTTGTTCAGGATGGCTTTCCCGTTGCGGTCGTAGATGATGCCACGGGTCGGGTAGACGCGCTTGGCGTAAAGCGCGTTTTCCTCGGCCAGCTTTTTATACTTGCTTGAAAGAATCTGGAGGTTGACCAGTTGCGCGATGATGATCACAAACAACCCTATAAAAATCAGGCGGATGATGTTACTGCGCGATTGATTGAATACAGACATTTACGGGTATCGATTTACAGAGGCCGGGCTAGCGACGTGCGTAAGCCAAACAAAGATAAAAAGCAGCAGGGTGTAACGCAAGGTAACTCGAAAAAAGTTTTGCAGCGCGGTTGATAATTTTAAAGCCCTGTTAAGATTAAGCCGTGTTGGTTCTGAATTTCTCTTTCCTGAAAAACAACAGCTCGGTAACCAGGATGAGTCCGAGGCTGACAGCTGTCGTGGCAAGCACTTTCCCCACAAAAAAGATGAATGTCCCAAAGCTCATCCACTCGAGGAAAACAATATAGGTATGATGCAGCAGGGTAAGGACAAGAACATAGGT
>JAJPJP010000376.1 GCA_021324175.1 Chitinophagia bacterium | reverse complement strand
CGGTCTTTGCCTTTAATGGCCCACCGGCGCCCGAGCCGAGCGGAGGGTATAACCCGGAAGCGCTTCAAAATTATTACCAGAAAGTATTGGGACAGAACAGCCCTGCGATCAAGAATATCGTTATCTCCGGTCCGGGCAATGTTCCCGGGCCCGATACCAGGGCGTCTGAACAAAATGGGGACAGCACAGGCGAAGTGATGCTGGATATGTGCATTGCAGGAGCTGTCGCGCCCGGGGCAACGATATTTATGTATTTCACGGAATTTAACAGCAAAGGATGGGTCAATGCATTGACGGATGCCATCGCCGGCAATAACAATATTTCGGTGATCTCGATTAGTTATGGTAACCCGGAAAGTGACCCGGAATCCGCCTGGACGAGCATGGGGGTGAGGGTGGTGAACAAGGCATTCCAGGGTGCAGTTGCCAGGGGGATAACCATCTGCGTTAGTTCCGGTGATGATGGCTCGGACGACGGCGGCGGAAAAGCCATCGAAGTGGATTTCCCCGCATCCAGTCCTTACGTATTGGCTGTCGGCGGCACGAAGGTGGTTGCCACTGGCAGCGCCATCCAATCCGAAACGGTCTGGAACGAAGAGATGCAGGATGAAGGAGCGACAGGGGGAGGAATCAGTATCCTATTCACCAAACCGAGCTGGCAGGACAAGGTCAATGTGCCTGTTTCCGCGGCATCTCCGCATTTGGTCGGCCGAGGCGTACCTGATGTGTCCGCCGTCGGGGACCCGGTAACGGGTGTAGTGGTCATGCATGTCGATGGAAAAAACCTCGAACCCGTCGGCGGTACGAGTGCCTCGGCTCCGCTCTGGGCCAGCCTGATCGCCCGATGCAATCAACAATTGAATACCCGGTGCGGCTATTTAAATCCGTTACTCTACACAAATTTCCCGTCGGGCGTACTGCGCGATATTACCGTGGGTAACAATGGAGCCTATGAAGCGGCAAAGGGCTGGGATGCCTGTACGGGGCTGGGTAGCCCAGGCGGCAGCGCGTTGCTCCGCGCCTTATCGGGAAGCAGCAGATCAACAAGTGGCGCGGCCAAGAAAACGGCGAAAAAAACAGGAAAGAAGGCCACAAAAAAAGCTGCAAAAAAAACGAAGCGATAAGTTCATCTTCTTAACAGTTAAAAAACTTATGCCTACCAGAAACATGCTGAGCGATTCCGCGCTCATCAAAGACCGCATCCATTTTGATCCCTTCGCGGATGCCAAAGCACTCGCGGCAAGACTTCCGGTTATTCAAATCCCACCTGAATTCTGGGGCGGATTGCAACCTAAACTCGCCGACGTCAATCATGGGCCTACAGATCCGCTGTCCAACGCGGACGTACTCGTGATTACCTGGACAACGGCGGAAGCGGAAGCTTTATCCGCGGTATTCACCGGTAACCATGATTTCCAGGCGACCTGGTTTGCGTACAAACACAAATCGGCCTCGATATTACGCGGCGTTCCTCAGGGAGTGATCAATGAAAAAGCAAATAGCACCAGCCTGAAAATCGGCATCGTGGGTTTTTTTACCAAGGTCAGCTTTAGTGGAAAAAATGTGCTGCTGTTCAAATCTGAGTTGCATCCCGCCGACGACGGCAACAAACTGCCTGTCATCAACCTGATTACCCAGATCGCTTCGGAAGTTAATCCCTCCCTCGTCATTACCACGGGCACGGCGGGGGCAATCGGGAAACATCTTGAGGCGGCAGATGCGGTCGTCACCTCCGGGTCACGATTTTTTTTGATCAGCCCGAAATCCTACCCGTCCTTTCCGGGAATCACCGCCAAGGCTATTTTTTCAGGATTGATGAATTTAACCTTTGATAAAAAATTCATCACGAAATGCAATAACGAAGTAACGAGCCTCGTGAAACAAACGGTGATGAATATCTGCAAGACCAATGGGTACCCATTGCTGACACGGACGCCGAAAATTTTTTACAACAATGTCCCGGGAACCAAATTATTTGATGCAGTATCATCTAATAAATTTTCAATGGACGACGCGGCGGACACTGACGGGTTGCAGCAGCTGGGCATTTTTAATGAAATGAACGATGCGTTTGTCAGCTTTGCGTTGTCAGCAAACGATGCCACAAAAAAAATCCCCTGGCTGGCTATTCGCAATATGTCCGAGCCGCAAGCACCTGACCTGTCGAAGCCAACCAAAAACAAATGGAGCAATATGTATAAGGCAATAGGATTTTATACGACCTACAACAGCGCATTTGCGTGCTGGGCCGTCATTTGCGGACTGGCCTGAGAAGGCGATTTTCCTGGTGGGAGTCAGCATGCTCCCGACAACGATTCGACATGTACATTGATTAACTGATAAAAACCAAAATTATGGACTTAAAAAGTAATTTCATTTTAACCTCGGTCTCAGGGAAAGTAAAGGCGGCAGCATTGGCAAGTCCTTATGCGCCGATCAATATCCTGGTCGGAAGATGGGAGGGAAGAGGATTCAACCAAATCTGGCGTCCTTTTTTCGGGGCACAGGACCATTTCCTCGAACTGAATGAAACCATCGAATCGTTGGAGTTCGATACAATTCCGGGCGACATACCCAACCGGGGATTGCTCCAGGCAGACATCAACCTCCATGGCATCCGCTACCTGCAGCAGATTAAGGATGCCCATGTGGTTGGAAATGATGGCCTGCTCGCAGGTATTCATGTCGAGCCGGGCCTATGGGTCACTATTCCACAAACGACGAACCCGCAGGACCCACCGACTGTTGCCCGAATGGGTGATATTCCCCATGGTACTACTTTTGTCGCGCAGGGTGTGGCACTCCCAACCCTCAATGGAGCCCCTCCGTTTGCGCCTGTAAGCATCACGCCATTTGCCATCGGAAACCCGGGAAACCTGGTACCCTTTCCGGAGTCCACCCTCGCGAACGCTTCGAACTTTCGAACTGCGGCGGCTGACATTCCCAACGTGACACAGGCCATGGTCGACAATCCCAATGTTGTGCTCGCGCAAGCAATCCAGGGACAAAATATTATTTCGACGACCACTTTAAAAATATCCACCGTTCCGCTCAATCCACCCGCTTCGGGAGGAGGCACTTCGAATATCGCGTTTCTCCAGGGAGCACCCGGACCCAATGCGCAGTCCGCGGAAATTGACGCTATATTTTGGGTGGAGACCATCGAGGATCCGCATGGGAGGAAAAAAACCCAACTTCAATATTCGCAGCGAGTGCTGCTGAACTTTAACGGACTGAGCTGGCCACATGTTTCTGTGGCGACGCTGGTCAAACAATAGTGGCAGAATTCAAAAAAAAATTTAGATCGCGGTGGTCCGAATTTCTAACAACATGCCATCATGGAGCGTGCAAATGATTCGACTTAGGATCGATCGAAAAAGCCAAATTTCACTTCTTCGATCGGCTGGCCCGAAATCTTTGCGCAAGGTACCAGGCGTTGCCATCGCCATTGAAGAATATGAATTGTGTCAAATCATTTCGGATTCGATGGTTAAAAGGGTTTGAGAGGATCCTGTGATAATCGCGGAAGGGAATGGAGTCAAAACTTCAGTAAAATGAATCCCGGTTCAGGGCAAACATTAACCTAAGAAATTTATCATCAGATACACTGATCCCTTTTTCGCGTACAAAAGCTTTGAAAGAATCGATGTTGCTGGTTAATAGTCTTGCTTTCGCCGGCTCGAGCGGAGCAAGGATGCTTTGCTGCTCAAAAAGAATGAGGATGCGTGCCATGTAGTCCAGGTTGTTTTCATTTGCAAGACCCTTAATCACGAGATAGTTAAATTGGAAGCGTATCTTGTTGGATAGGCGCTTAATTTTCCTTGGATTACCCAGCGCTTCAATTTGCGTACTATACCCGTTAAACAGACTCGTTAATTCGGGCGGATCGATATCGCGATTCATTTCCTCAGAACGTTCGGGCAGCCCGAAGTACCCGACATACGAACTGCCAAGTATTCCAAGGATCAGGAGAAAAAGAAAAAGTTGGAAGATCGACGGAATGTTTGAGGCCTTCCCGGTTGCCGTCGTCATCGCGGCTCTTCTTTCCGAGTCGGTAATAGGGACCGCGGGCTGATACACCTGTGAAGCCTGGAGATTAGTCGGCGCCGATGTCGCAGGCTGAGTTGTGTCATGTTTTTCTCGGGAAGATGATTGGGAGTTTGGTTGAATGGTTTCCGAGCCTGGTTGATAAGCCGGGACCCCATTGAGCAGACTGACGTACACGGTATCTTTGTGTTCCCTGTGCTTATGGGCCACGGCCACAGCGCCCAGCTTCTCTAATAAGTTAAACGCAAACATAAACCCAATACATACGAGGAACGCAGATATGAGTCCAGAGCCGAACTTTTGCCAAAAAGCCTTCAGCAGCTGATTAATTTTCATACAATTTTTTCAATTTATTCTTGTCATCCGAATCAAAGGGCACGGGCACAATGAGCTGGACCATCTTTTCCACGTAGAGGGAACCCAGTGTCTCCACCGGCAGCACAGAATCGTTCACTTTGCCGAGCTGGGTCCCTACGAGCCTCGCTACCTCCTGCGTATACATGCCCAATACAAACACGGTATTGGGCGTCTTTCTTTCAACGCCCTGCGGGCGTGACGCGATGTCGCTGATAAAGTTGATCCCCTCGAGAATCTCCAGTATTTTATCGCCGGGAATCCTGTCGAGATCGTCGATAAAAACAACGAGCCGCGTCCCTTCCCTGGCGGCAGCCATGATTTCCCAATATTGCTGACGGAACTTCTCGCGCGACCCGATCTCGGCGGACTCCACATCCAGTTTGAAATTATTTTTAGGCAGCAGTTCAAAAAAAGCGCTTAGCCCCGTCGGCACGAATTGCTTGTTGACGAAGAGCAAGCTACCGAGAATGAGAAGCGCAGCACCGACGGGGGTCAGGATGTCGGTGGCTGAAGAGGCTGAACCAGAGAAAAAGATATGGCTAATGATTTCGCAATACCTGGAGAGGAATGCCGTGTTCGTGGGTCGGTCCTTGTGTATCACGACGAGGAGCCCCAGGGCGATAAACGGCCCGATCACCGCGAGCGCCGCTCCGAAGCCAATCTGTTTCCAAAGCGGCTGGCTGGTAAAGCGGGAAAATGCGATGCGTAATCTGAAGGCCGAATAGGGCGCAAAGTAGCGCTCATAGCAGGCAATGATGTTGAGCAGAAAGGAATTTAGCAGACTGGGCTCACCTTGTAAATGCCAGGCATTAAACCAGGTCGTCATGAAGCGGTTTTTCAATTTTGGATCGCTGTCCAGTTTTTCGCGCACACGGTTCATCATCGAACTCTTACCGCTTCCCCAGTTCCCGGAAACGACGATGGTCACCGGCAGGTCGGTCTGTGGGTTCTTCATGATGTTTAGCATAGTGTCTTCGAGCGCCGCGAAACCTAAGAGATCTTCGCTTTCCAACCCAAGTGGCTTTTCGGATTTGGTGAACAGTGGATTTTGTTCAGTCAGATCGGCGATCGCGCTGTCAATCGCGGAACGTCGGCGCTGAAGCGAGTAAATGAAAAAAAATAAGGCCAGTCCGGCAATCAACAGAACCCATGGCTGCAGTTTTTTTATTGTGAAGAGGCTGTCAGCCTCGCTGGTGACGATGGGATTCAAGGTCCATTTGCCCATTTTCCGCTGAAAAAGATAGTTTGTTCCGCGGTTTTGGATCACAGCCCAGGTGAGGCTGGTGTCCTGGGAGTAAAGCGAGACAATGCTGTCGGCCTGTGGTATGGAGTCGATAGCTTGCCCTGGTCCCTCGATATTGTGTCCTAATCCGTACCAAATAAGATTGCCTTGAAAAGGAATTATCGTGCGATTGTAAGGAAGCGATAGCTGAGAGCCTCCCGTCATGACACCAGAGTCTGCCTGATACCTTTCATAGAGTAGACGATTTTTTATGCTTGACTTGTGATTGATGTACCAGGTTCTTGTCGCGGGATCATAACCGCATTGGTAAGTATTTAATGGAGGGACATATTTTACCTGTGAGCAAAGTTGCTGCGGCAGAATCAGTGCCCAGATCAACGCACCGAGGCTATATTTAATTATATGTCCGCCGATCATATCTTTTTTTGGTAGCAGGAGTGTCCAGCTTTGTGTTTATACGTTTCAAAAGTTGTGCGGGGTTAGTTGCACGCGAGCCGTTAATTCTATTGTTTGATTTATTTTGTGGCGGGTATGATTTCGTGCTGGAATCACGCGCTTTTGTGACAACGGAATGCAGAAAGTTCCCAAAGCAGGTGTAGTGTTCAAAATCATCTTGGGCAACAAAAAAAATATCCCGGACCGGGTCGATCGCCAGCGAAAGTATGCGCCAGTCTTTGGAATCACTTTTTGCATTAAACCCACCCAGGACCCATGCGGACGGAATGACCATTCGGACCACATTCATCGGTTTGTGCCAATCTAGTGCGACGATGCCGGGGAAGCTGCCAAATAAGTATATGGAATCGGTCCCCGGAACCAAAACAAAACCGCGGATGATTGAGTCGCTCGCTGGCGCGCCTGGAATCGGGAGCTGGTAACTCTTGGCGCTCGCGGAATCTACTATATGAATCATGCCCGATCGTTCCACGGCAATCGCGGTTGCCGAGTCGCGGGCAAAGGCGAGCATCATCGAAGTGTCCCGCAACGGTTGGCGACTTCCCGCGCGCTTGAATGTTTTGCCGCTGTCGGTGCTCAAAAGAATGGTGCCGTTTTGATTGCTGTCGATTAAAGATACGGCGACCATTCTACCGCATACGGCGATGTTTGGCCCAACTTTTTCCCTCTCCATTGCTGATCTCGATATCGCAGCGGGCTTTAGTTCGATGATGACTGCACCAATGACGAGGAGGAGAAAACAAATTAAAAGCCACTTCGACAAATTTTTCAGGCGGGTGTATTCCCGAATCATCCGATTGACCGTCGATTGACCGGAGGTCGTTGAAGATGGCGTATTAGTTGCTGCTGAAGATGTCGACGCGGTCGCAGTCGAACCTGAATAGGAAGGTTTACGAGAAGGGGCGCTCATAGCGTTCTCGGTTTGGTAATATAAATGTAAGCTTAGTGGAATCCATATTGAGAGGAAAAGACGAGAAATCAAAGGGGGTAAGGGGAAACTATTAGGGCTTTGTCAAAACTCGCCAAATTATTTCGCGCCGAGCAGACCGGGCAAATGCTGCTCGAGATAAGTTCGAGCCTGGGCTCTTGT
This sequence comes from Chitinophagia bacterium, assembly GCA_021324175.1. GTDB lineage: Bacteria > Bacteroidota > Bacteroidia > Chitinophagales > Chitinophagaceae > Puia. The sequence goes on along the minus strand of JAJPJP010000376.1, from coordinate 4,449 downwards.
CCTCACCTGGAATCCGATTTCATCTCTCATGCTTTTTGCCAGGGGATCTGCTGTTTCTTCTCTGAGTGGTTCGATTGCCATCGATGGCGTATGGGTTTCGAGCCGGGCCTTCAATGCGACGTGGAGGAAGCCAGGGAGGTTGCCGTGGTCCACGGAAACGAGGCTTTCGTTAACTGCAGGCTGCTGTTTTTTTGCCGCTGCAACTGCTTCGGGCGGCGCGGCGTTCACGGCGGGAAGTTTCGTGCTGGTGTTATTCCGCGCTTGAGAAAGGGCCGCGAGTTTGGTTACGTCATTGGCTACTCCGTCACGTTTGGTGAGTGACGGCAATTGGAAAATAGTTTGCAGGGTTGCGGGAATGGAAGAGTGATCATATAACACGCCGCTGATCATATTTTCCGGAGTGTAGGCAGATATCACGATGGCAGGAACACGTATTCCATAGCGGGTAAAGGGAAATTTAAACTGGTTGAATTTGCTTCCTGGCTGGGTATCGCCGGGCGCGTCTGCTGCTTGCGGAGCGACATGATCGTAAAAGCCGCCGTGCTCATCGTACGGGATAATCAGCAGGCTCGACAGCCAAAGCGGGGAATTGCGGATGGCCTCGTACGTGGATTTAACGAGCGCCTCGCCACTGGCCACGTCGTCCATGGGATGCTCGGATTGTCCTCCTGAGTAGGACCCGGAAATGATATCCCCGTAATTCGGCTCGATGAATGTATAGTCGAAATTATATTCGCCGTTGACATCTGCAGTAAAATTTTCGTAGGGGCGGGTATCCGATAGTTTAATGCCATGCAAGCCGGCCACAGGGGGAATGCTGCCGACCAACGGTGAAGCTACTCCGCGATAGATACGCCAATTCTTTCCGTGAGCGGTCAACGATTGAAAAATATTGCCGTTGGCAAATTTGAATCCGCTGAGGAATTCCCAATCTAGAATATCCACCGTAGTCGGGCTATGGTCAAGGCCACCTGCAGACGAGGCATGGACAAAAAAGCGATTTGGCCATGTAGGACCGGGAAGTGAGCTGAACCAATTGTCGCACACGGCATATTCTTGTGCCAACGCCGTCAACACCGGTAGTTGGCCAGGAGCATAACACTTCATGATCTCACCGAAATTACTGGTCGCGCCGCCTTCACCCGGCGATTTAGTCGAAGCATAATTACTAACAAAGCCGCTGTTATTGATCGACGGATAATTCCCGCCGAGATATTGTGTGCCATGACCGCAAAGTTGCTCGACTACGTCCGGGAATTCGTGACCGGGATCAAATGGCATGATGAGATCAGCAGGGGTAGTGAGATGGAAAGTTGTATTGTTAAATACATTAACGTCGTTTGCGCTTGCTCCATTGACAGGCCGCATCGTGCCTGTGTCGGCGTCTATTCCGGAAAGCCCTGAAAAACCAAGCATGTGATCGAAGGATCGATTCTCGAGCATGAGGACAAATACATGCCTGATATCAGGATTTGCGAAATTGGTTCGCATGGCGATTGAAGTTTAGTTTGAAAATGGGTTCAAACGATTGTTTGGATCGTTCTACCCATGATGGAAGAATTACAAAAGGGACGACAAGTAAGTTGCTCATATCATGGACAAGGCTTTTTATTTTTCCCAGTTGAATTGAAGAAAATTTCCATGCCAGCGAAGAACTTTACAATACTTTAAAATTAGTCAGATTATCATAGCAAAATTTAAATTAGGGGTTTCTATGTAGGTCAAGTGGTTGTTGCTTCGGTTAAATCTTTGGATTTAATATAGAAAACTAAAGTGCCCCGCCGCGCAAAGTGATGCCGTACACGAGTGCGACGCAAGTCTGCCAAATAGTAGCAGTCAAGCCTGGTAAATAAAAAAATGATTCTTAAGTGTAACGAATCCAGAATTTCTTTAAGGTTGTTGTTTTTACCTTTATTGATAGGGCTAGGATCGAGCTAGATTAAAATTACCATGACAGGCTGATATGCCACTCTTGGTTGATCAAAAAACAATGATGATGTGCTGACGTTTTTCTTCTTTGCGGCCTAAAATCATTCAATCGTTGCGCTTAATTGGAACTATTCGGGGATAAACTGGGGAGCCCAGGCCACTTCCCACAAATGACCGTCGGGGTCCTGGAAATAACCGTGATATCCGCCCCAAAAGGCTTTTTCCGGGGGCTTTACGATTTTTGCCCCGGCCTTGCGTGCGAGTTCCATTAGCTCGTCGACTTCTTTTTGTTTGCGGACGTTGTAACCGATGGAGAACTCAGTCGCTGATGCCCGCGCTTTTGGGATGCCTGCATCCCAGGCAAGGTCTTTCCGCGAATACAGCGCCAGTTTCATCCCATGCCTGAGATCGAAAAATACCACGGCGCCGTGTTCGAATTCCTGCCCGACGATGCCTTTTGTCTTTAAGCCGAGACCGTCGCGGTAGAAGGCGAGCGACTTTTCGAGGTTGTTGACACCGAGGGTCAGAAAGGTAAATCTGGGTTCCATTTTGATATGTTGTTTTGCAGGCATAAGCGAACGCGAGCGACCTGGGTGGCTCATCGGGAAATCCGGCAAATTCTGGGCCAGTCAATATTCGATTTCACATTCTATAAATCAAAAATCCATTCGCGCGGATAATCTTTTAACTGCGACTTGATGGATTTCCTATTATAAAAAGTCACTTTTTGGACTAAGTATTTAATATTTACATTTCCGCCTCCGCAACCAATCATAACAGGCACCAGTGAAGTATCCTGCATTAAGACGAATTTTATTTTATTAATTTCCTTACAACGTTTATAATCCAAGCAAGCATACGCATATACGCGTAAACAGCCACTTGAATCTTTAGTTAATTCCAGAAGTTCATTATTGTTTAATGTTTCAAGAAGAAAAAGGAATCTTAAATACTGTTTTGAAATTTTAGCATTGTAACCCGTGGCATATGAAGTGACTTCCCCATCTTTCCGCATCGCGCTTTTGATGAATTCAATTGAGTCAGAACGAAGCTTTAAGACCGAACTCAATTGCGATACTGCAAGAGATGCAATAAATAAAAGAATGATTGTTATAAAACAAATTTTCACGGTTCTAAAGTAGGCGAAAGTTACGTGCTGCGCAATTATCAGCGAATTTTAAAGGAATACCTTTACCAAAGACGATGTTTTTTTATATTAGATTTGAGGTTGCAATTACGATTTATCAAGTGCAAACCAAAATGACGGCGTGCAATAAGCCGCGATATTAAACTTGCTAAACCAATAGATCCATGAAATATTTAATTTTCACGATTTATTTGTTAGACTATTTGACCGGCTTTTCACAAAAAGACACGACCTTATATGGTTTTATTGATTCTGCTACTTATAAAGAGGTAGAATTGCCAGCTTTGCCCGGAGGAGGAGAAGAAACGTGGAAAAGATTTCTTCAAAAAAACCTTCATTACCCATCATCAGCTAAGAAACAGCACATTGAAGGAAAGGTTGTCCTTTATTTCACTGTCTACGCTGATTGGACCACAGGAGATTATAAGATTGTTAACTCATTAAGCGCGGATTTAGACAATGAGGCAATACGATTAGCTTCTACATTTCCATTGTGGGTGCCCGCCGTTAAGGATGGTCAACACGTAAATTTTAGAAGAAGTTTAGAAATAGAATTCCCCTTTAGGAATAAGTAAATGAATCTCTCGAAATATTTTTTTTGCACTCCCATATTGCGAACGGATTTTTTATCATGAGGTCTCTGAATGGCACAATGATGAAAAGGCATACCCCTTGTTCACCTATGAGAATCTCGTGAAGTGGTTCAAGATCAGTTGCCATTCGGTGGTGTATGACATGGTTGGCAAACCCATAAAGAAGGAGAGGCTGGGGGTAGCCCAGGGTAAATGAGTATTTCGGAGAATTACCTGTGTCATTATTTGATTTTGAAATCCTTGGTCTTTAGATAACTAAACCTTTCCATCGCGCTTTCCAGCACTTCTCTGGCCTCCCGGGGATCCACTCCTGCCTCGCGGGCCATCGCATCGACATCGGGTTGCTGTCCTGAATTGATATAGGGCAGGACGAGTTGAAGAAAATGGTTCATTTTTTTCATAGCTGTTTCAGTGCTTTATGCGCCTCTCCGACAGGATTTTGGTCATCGCAGGCGAATGCAGCATACGGTCTTCCCCGGTGAAAACATCTTCTATCGCAAAAAAATCCGGGTATGGGGACACTGTTACTGTGTGAAAGGAAAATAGCCAGGGATTAAAGAGATTCGATCAACCCTTCACTAGTGCGGATCAATCAGTATTAGCCTTAAAGGTTTATGCTCCTCCTGCTCCTCGTGCACTACACGAACCAACATCCGATGCTCCCAAGCTTTATAGACCAAATGCTCCATTTCTTTTTCTTTGGAATAAAACCACCGCTTCTGGCTGCCTTCTGACTCCAGGACAAAACCTTCGAAACTGCCAAAGCTGTCGAATAGGATT
>JAJPJP010000441.1 GCA_021324175.1 Chitinophagia bacterium | reverse complement strand
CGGACCGACCATATACGATGAAGTATATTGAGAAAATGTGCACCAATTTTGTAGAACTATTTGGTGACAGGAATGTTCGTGACGACAAGGCAATGGTTGGAGGATTTGCGCAAATAGACGGTCAAACGGTAATGGTGATCGGGCATCAAAAAGGTACCAATACAAAAATGCGCCAAATGCGCAATTTTGGTATGGCGAATCCTGAAGGTTATCGAAAGGCCCTTCGCCTGATGAAACTGGCTGAGAAATTTGACAAACCTATTGTCACATTAATTGATACCCCTGGTGCCTATCCTGGAATGGAAGCAGAAGAACGGGGGCAGGGGGAAGCGATCGCCAGGAATATTTACGAGATGATTCGCCTAAGAGTCCCGGTAATATGTGTTATTATCGGTGAAGGCGCTTCGGGTGGTGCGCTGGGAATTGGTGTCGGCGACCGGGTCTTTATGCTCGAAAACTCCTGGTATTCTGTAATTTCTCCCGAAAACTGCAGCTCAATTCTTTGGCGCAGTTGGGACCAAAAGGAAAAAGCAGCTGAGGAGCTGAAACTAACGTCCGAACACATGTCCAATTTTGGCCTGGTCGACGGCGTCGTGGCTGAGCCCCTGGGCGGAGCACACTGGGACTATGATGAAGCGGCCGCACTTCTAAAGCCAAAATTGGTCGAGACACTACATGAACTCAGATTGTATTCCCCCGAATACAGGATTGACGAACGCATAAAAAAATTTGGGAAGATGGGTTTTTGGAATGAAGTAACGGCGTAACCGTGACCCCGAACGCCCATCTGGTTATCGGGTTGAATGCGGGGATCGAAATCGGCACAGCTTCCATTCACGAACTTCTCCGCAGATAGTGACTGCGAAATTGTTTTATCTTTCTATTTTTGACAAAGCATTTTATCAAATTTTCTGCAAGATGGATCTTAGAGAACAACTGAGAGGTACGGGCGTTGCGCTGGTCACGCCATTTAAACTTAATTTAGAGATTGACTTTGATGCGTTAGGGAAGGTGATCGACTTTGTCATTTCAGGCGGAGCGGAATATGTCATCACACTGGGCACCACCGGCGAGACTCCAACATTAACCAAGGAGGAAAAAATTGCATTGATTGAATTCACTTATAAGCACGTAGACAAACGGGTTGCCGTTGTCGTGGGTATAGGTGGTAACAACACAACCAGTGTCCTTGCGGACCTGGAACAATTTCCCCTTGAAAAAGCGACGGCAATTCTTAGTGCGGGCCCGTATTATAGCAGACCTTCGCAGGAAGGACTTTTTCAGCATTATAAGGCGATCGCTTCTGCAACGGTTAAGCCGGTCATTTTATATAACGTGCCTTCGCGGACAGGCAGAAATATTGCATCGACGACCACCATCAGGCTGGCAAAGGAAGTAAGCAACATTGCCGGGATTAAGGAAGCCAGTGGCGATATGATCCAGTGCATGCACATTTTGCGCGACCGTCCGGAAAGCTTTTTGGTAGTCAGCGGTGATGATACGCTTGCTTTACCTCAAATAGCATGCGGCATGGATGGCGTAATCAGTGTTGCCGCAAATAGTTTCCCGAAACAATTTTCGGAAATGGTTAGACTCGCCCTTAAATCTGATTTCATTACAGCCAAAGAATTAAACGACAAGTTGATGGATGGGTATGATTTTTTGTTTAGCGAGAATAATCCGGCCGGCGTCAAGGCCGCACTAAATGAACTGGGTTTAATTGAAAACATTCTTAGGCTTCCCCTAACGCCGCTCAGCAAAGAATTAGACACTAAGTTGAGGAAATATATTTCGCAATTCTGACGTTGACGAACGATTCATTCCCCTGCTTCGCCGAAGTGCATTTATTATTGCTGCAGAAAGTGGAAAAATATTGCGATATGTATCGTTTACGGACACAAACTGTTCGCAAACGTTACTATGGTGCCAATGGCAGGTCATTAATCATTTGCAAATCACAAAATTACATTCTGGCAAAAAAATTGAAAATCCCATAATTGACCCTATTCCTCCATTAGATTTTCAAAGAAAATGTTCGGCAATTTTTTAAAGGTTTCGTTGCGGAAAATGCTTCAGAGCAAAGCTGTTTCGACCATCAATATTCTTGGCCTGGTGATCGGAATGGGAAGTGCGATGCTTATCCTGATTTGGGTAAATGGCGAAGTTTCCACAGATCGATTCCATGTTAAACTGGACAGGCTTTACTGGATGTACAACCGCAATAAAGTAAATGGGTCAGTATATGCAGTAAACCAGACACCGGCAGTCCTTGCCACTACATTAAAGAGCGATTACCCCGAGGTCGAAGCGGCCGCTCGATTCAATTACGTTACTTTCCTGATGTCGGCTGGCGAAAAACACCTGAATGTTCGCGGCGCTTTCGCGGACAGCAGCAGTCTCACCATGTTTACTTTTTCCCTGTTGAAAGGCAACCCCGAGGGGGCGCTGAACGATCCATCAGGAATAGTCTTGACCAAAAACCTCGCAAGAAAACTATTTGGATCGGCGGATGCATTTGGAAAGACCGTCCGAATTGATAGCAACGCCTATTTTAAAGTAACAGGAGTCATGGATGATTTGCCTGGCAACAGTATGTTCGATTTCGAGTACCTCCTCCCATGGAGTTTTATGAGCAGGCTTGGATGGGAAGACAACAACTGGACGAATAATTTCTCATTCAGCTACGTCTTATTGAAACCGGGTGTGTCGGAGTCAGCTTTTGATGCCAAAATAAAAAACATCATTATTGACCATACGAAGAATGCTGCATTTCAGTCGACGGCTGTGGTGTTTACCCAGCCTTTGCGCCGCGCTTATTTGTATTCGCGGGCAGAAAACGGGAATTTGGTAGGCGGGAGGATCGAGATGGTTCGGCTCTTCACATTAATCGCCGCATTGACGCTCCTGATTGCATGCATAAATTTTATGAATCTTTCGACGGCTAGAAGCGAGAAAAGAGCGAGAGAAGTAGGGATCCGAAAGGTGTCGGGCGCACATCGCAGCGGCCTTATCGCTCATTTCATCGGGGAAAGTATACTCTTTTCCTTTATTGCCTTTTGCCTGGCGATGATTGCCGTACAGTTCTCCCTGCCTGCGTTCGGAGAATTAATTAATAAAACGCTTGTGATAAATTGGAATGATCCCATTTATTGGGTATTCGCAATCCTGCTTATCCTGCTAACAGGCCTGATTGCAGGAAGCTATCCTGCGATTTACTTGTCATCATTCCGGGCCGTGCAAGTTCTGAAAGGAACATTCAGAAAAGTGCACGGGTTATTTACTCCAAGGAAAGCATTAGTTGTTCTTCAGTTTACCTTTGCCATCATCCTCATCATCGCCACGGTTGTCGTGCAGGAGCAAATTGAATTTGGCCGAACTCGTGATCTTGGATATAATAAGAACAACCTTGTTTATACTTTTGCCCAGGGCGATGCCGACACGCATTACCAGGCTATCAGGCAGGAGCTGGTCAACGGCGGCGCCGCGTTGGCTGTCAGCAGAACAGCCAACCCCATAACGCAGCGATGGAACAGCGGATCCGGTTACCAATGGACGGGGAGTTCAGATGCAGATTTGAGAATGGAATTTGTTGGTCTGGGGTCTGACGCAGATCTGATTAAAACCGTCGGTTTGAAGTTGCTGATGGGTCGGGACATCGATGTTTACCGTTATCCGACGGATACGTTGGCAGCCATCCTGAACGAGTCAGCCGTTAAGGCAATGGGATTAAAGAATCCGATCGGTCAGATCATTCGGAGAATTGGTTACAATCAACAATGGCATGTGGTGGGTGTGGTGAAGGACTTTATTCTCGAATCCCCATTTGAATCAACCATCAATCCGATGATCATCAAAGGACCGTCCGACTTTTTTCAGGTGATCCATTTTAAACTCAACCCTGCCAATTCTGTGTCCGCCGATCTTGCAAAAGCAGAAAAGGTGTTTAAAAAATTCAACCCTCAATACCCATTTGAATACTATTTCGCGGACGAATCCTATGATCGAAAATTCCGGGAGGTGACCCGGACGGGCAAGCTTTCCTTCTTATTTGCCGGCCTGACAATTTTTATATCCTGTCTGGGGCTATTCGGACTTGCAAGCTACATGGCCGAAAACAGAATCAAAGAAATTGGCGTCCGAAAAGTACTGGGTGCGAGTGTTTTCAACGTCACCACCTTGCTGTCCCGCGATTTTCTCAAGCTGGTTATTTTGGCCTTCCTCGTTGCCTCTCCGGTTGCATGGTTTATCATGAATCGATGGCTTGAAAATTACACTTACAGAATACAGATAAGCTGGTGGGTTTTCGCAGGAGCTGGTTTATTATCCGTTCTGATTGCGATAACGACGGTTGGTTATCAGTCGTTAAGGGCGGCGACTGCCAATCCCGTAAAAAACTTGCGGTCTGAATAGTTGAAATATCATGAGAATTTAGATCAACAGGTCGCTTCGGACGAACGGCCGCATTGCCGAAAATTCTCGCGAGGTGAACGCTGCAGCCAATTAAATAAATTTTGAATATCCAGTAACATTATTGCCGTGACAATCATCTAATGAAAAAAGGCTGAGGCATGTTCAGAAATTACCTTAAGGTCGCGCTCCGGAATTTGTGGAAGAATAAATTCTTCTCATCGATTAACATCATCGGCTTATCGGCCGGCTTAGCGGTTTTCCTGCTCATCGTGGTTTACGTAGTCGACGAGCTTGGATACGACAAATACAATAGGAACTCGGCAAGGATCTACCGACTTGATTCAGATATTTCCTTTAATGGCACACAATTTAGCTCTGCAACATCCCCCGAACCACTGGGGCCAGCGCTGGTTAGGGAGTCCCCACAGGTAGAACAAATGGTCAGGTTTAATTATCAGGGGGATATCCTAATTCGAAAGGACAATCAGAACATTCAAAATCATCATGCTGTATTTGCCGATTCTACTTTTTTTAGGGTATTTTCTATTCCAGTCGTTGCGGGCGACCCGAGGACGGCGTTAAACGATCCGTCTGCCATAGTCATTGATGAGACTGCAGCGAAAGCGTTGTTTAATTCAACTGACGTTATTGGCAAAACACTTTTCATCGATAATACGACAAATTGCCACATAACAGCGGTCATCAAGGACATGTCCCGCCAATCCCATTTCCACTTTAGTTTTATCAGGCCTCGCGGAACCCGCGGACCGAATGCAAACGACTGGCTAAACAATAATGTGCAATCATATATACTGGTCAAAGAAGATGCAAGCCGGGCTGCCGTGCAGAAAAGCGTTGATGGTATTATCAATAATTATCTCGTCAAGGAACTGGAAGATGTAATCCATACTTCAGCCAAGGATCTGGCCCAATCGGGGGGGCATTTCATATATCATCTAATGCCCTTAACCGACATTCACCTGCATTCGGATAAATCCTATGAATTCGAAGCAAATGGCAATATCAACTACGTCTATATTTTCTCGGTAATCGCCGGCTTAATTCTGCTGATCGCCTGTGTGAATTTTATGAACCTGTCGACTGCACGATCGGCCAACCGGGCAAAGGAAGTTGGTATCCGCAAGGTTGCAGGGTCACTCAAGTCCGATCTTATTGCGCAATTCCTCACCGAATCGGTGTTGATCAGCCTGTTTTCACTGTTCCTCGCATATTTGGCAGCCCTGGTCCTCTTACCATTTTTCAACCAACTATCTGGCAAGGAGATTCATTTTTCAGCGCTGTATTCAACCTGGATGTTGCCATTCCTGTTTGGCCTGGTGATTGTCGTTGGTTGCGCTGCGGGATTCTATCCGGCATTTTACCTTTCGTCGTTCCAGCCAGTGCAGGTTCTCAAAGGCACGATAGCGAGAGGGTTTAAAAGTAGCTGGTTGAGAAGCACGCTGGTAGTTTTCCAATTTTGTATTTCCATTATTCTTATTATCGGGACCATCATTATATACAAACAGCTCAGCTTTATCCATAACCGGCAAATTGGATACGACCGCGACCAGGTTCTCATCTTGCACAATACCGATTACCTTGATAAGCAGATAAAGCCATTCAGGCAGGACCTGCTAAGATTGACCGGCGTCCAGGCAGCCACGATTTCAGGTAACCTTCCAACTGCCGGTTCCTACAATCAGAATGGATGGTTTCTAGACCCAACCCTCAATGCGAAGCAGGCAGTAATCGTGACCGAATTTGCTGTTGACGAGAATTACGTTCCGACTTTGGGCATGCAAATGAAAGCGGGAAGGAATTTCTCGCGCGACTTTTTGTCTGATTCTCTCGGTATTATCATTAATGAAACAGCAGCCAGGTTGCTTGGATTCAAGCAACCTCTTGGCAAGTTACTTTACCGGCCGGGTGGCGACCAAACTAACTTAAGAGCGATTCCCTTTCATGTGGTAGGGGTCGTGAAAGATTTTAATTTCAGCTCGATGCATGAGAAAGTAGGTCCGCTGGTGATTAGAAATGATGAAAATTGGGGAAGCATTGCCGTGCGGTTGCATACTGCGAATATTCAATCACTTGTTGCCCAGATAGAGCGAATATGGAATTCCATGAATTCTGGCCAACCCTTTAATTATAGTTTCATGGATACTGATTTCGACAATGTATACAAAGCGGAAGCGCGTACCGGGAAACTATTTGTCACCTTTGCGATTTTCGCCATTCTGATCGCGTGCCTTGGGCTTTTCGGCCTTGTCACGTTTGCCGCCGAACAGCGCACCAGGGAAATCGGAATTCAAAAGGTCTTGGGGGCTAATGCAGGCGGTATTGTTGCCATGATTTCTAAAGATTTTATCGGACTGGTATTAATAGCTACGTTGATCTCAATCCCGATTGGATGGTTTGCAATGAATAAATGGCTGGAAAGTTTTGCGTACCGGGTTAAGGTAGAATGGTGGATTTTCATTGCTGCCAGCCTTCTCGCCGTGATCATTGCCCTTCTGACCGTCAGCTTTCAGGCGATCAGGGCAGCGGTAGCCAATCCTATAAAGAGCCTGCGCACTGAATAGAATACGTCCACCTGGCGTGGGAAAGCCAATTTCGGGTTAAAGCCAAAGCGTGCAACCGGGTTAACGAATTTCTTCGTAGATTACGCAGAAATCAATACTGGCTTATGATAAAAAACCTGATTTTGGTCGCCCTAAGAAATTTCAAGAGGGACATATGGTACACCTTAATCAATGTGGCCGGCCTGACCATTGGAATTACATTTAGCCTTTTTCTGATCTTCTATATTAAAAATGAGTTGAGTTATGACAGGTATAACTTGAACGGAGATCGGATTTTTCGAATAAATTCCTTCATCAAGGAGCCCGAAAAAGACACGATGAAGACGGCGATCACACAATTTCCGCTTGGGCCAGAATTAAAAAAGGATTTCCCTGAAGTGGAAGAAATGGTGCGCTTCGTAGGAAATGGTAAGACGATGTTCAAGAACGGCGACATCCATCTTTACGAAGAAAAGGTATATTATTGTGACAGCGGCCTTTTCCGAATTTTCACCTGTCGATTCATAGACGGTAACCCCGAAAAAGCGCTAGTTGAACCCAACTCCATCGTGCTGACAGAATCTGTTGCAATCAAGTATTTCGGAAAGGTGGCTGGCCTTATTGGAAAGACCCTGCAAAATGACAAAGGAGATATATACCGGATTACCGCGGTGATAAAAGACGTGCCCAAAAACTCACATATTATTTTCAATGCCGCCATTTCGACTAGCAGCTTGCCAAAAGATTTTGCCGATAACTGGGGCGGATTTGGTTTTTATACTTATGTATTGTTGAAGCCAATGGCAGACGCTGCGTCCTTCGAAAAGAAGTTGCTTCCTCTTTACGACAAGCACATGGCGCCCATTTTCGCTCAATTCAACATCAAAATTCACTATCGAATTCAGCCAATCACAGCGATTCATCTTCATTCCGGCGTAACAAACGAACCGGAAGAGTCGGGAAGCACATCTTATATCTATATTCTTGGCGCAGTTGCTTTGTTCATGCTTTTTATCGCGTGCATCAACTACATGAACCTTACCACAGCCCGCTCCGCGCGACGGGCTAAGGAAATCGGCATCAGGAAAGTGACCGGTTCCTCAAAATCGCTCCTGGTATATCAGTTCCTTATTGAATCGACCCTGCTCACAATCTTTGCACTGTTGCTAAGCATGTTGCTCGTCGCTTTACTGCTTCCAACCTTTAATCTTCTTTCCGGCAAGCTGATTTCACTCAGTGCACTCTTTGAACAGGGGACCTTTCTGGTTCTCCTCGCTGTCATCATCTTTGTAGGCCTGATCGGCGGTAGCTATCCTGCATTATATCTTTCCAAATTTAAGCCGGTTGATGTTTTGAAAGGTAGTCTTTCCAAGGGATCAAGCAACGTTACGCTAAGGCGCTCCCTGGTTGTCGTTCAGTTTTCCATATCGATGGCAATGATTATTTGCACGTGGGTCGTTTTTGCCCAACTACGGTATTTACGAAACATCGACCTTGGGTTTGACAAGAATCAGGTGATGACCTTGTCTGCAAATTCCTCCAAAGATATTAGCGCGCGAATCGCTTCTTTTAAGGACGAGATCCGAAAAATCCCGGAAGTTATTTCGGTCAGCACGGCCACCTCGGTTCCGGGAGGAGGACTGGGATTTAATTTGTTTTCCATAGAGACAAAGAGTGGCTATACACAAAAAGGGGTAAGCAATTTTGCCATAGATGAGGATTTCCTCAGGACGCTCGGAATGAAAATTAGAACGGGCCGCGGATTTTTAGGTTTGCCTGACACGCTTCGAAGCGCCATTGTGAATGAGAATATGGTTAAATATTATGGATGGGATAACCCTATCGGAAAAAAAATTAAAGTCCCCGGTGACACGTCTTCGTTCTATTACGAAGTTGTGGGTGTAGTAAAGGATTTTAACCAGGCATCCCTCTACAATCCAATCACGCCAATAATATTATTTTATCGACCAAACAATACGAATTTCCAGCTAAAGCTTGATCAGAGAAGCATTTCATCGACTTTGCCAAACATTGAAAAGGTGTGGAAAACCGCATTCCCCGAATTGCCATTCCAATACTCTTTCCTGGATCAGGATTTGGATTCTCAATATGCAGCAGATCAAAAAAGAGGGAAAATATTTACCACCTTCTCGATATTAACCATTATGATCACTTGCCTCGGGCTTCTGGGACTGGTAGCATTTACTACCCAGCAGCGCCAAAAGGAGATTAGTATTAGAAAAATAATGGGCGCAGGGGTCGCCGAAATTTCACAGCTGATCACCAGCAACTTCATCCTGCTGGTTGGCATTTCCTGTCTGTTCGCATTTCCTGTTGCCTACTTTTTCATGGATAAGTGGTTAAACATATTTCCATATAAGACGCGTCTGACATTTACGCCATTTTTAGGTTCGGGCCTGGTGGTCCTTGCAATTACATTGCTTACCGTCATCTATCATACAATCAGGGCAGCCTTGGCCAACCCGTCGAGGGCGCTTCGCACGGAGTGACGGATATGCGGTTTGGCCGAATTGATATCAAATTGGTAGAAAAATATTTGACATTCCTTGTAACCTTTTTTATGAAACGGAGTTTCCTTTATTCAAGAACATAATTAATCGACCTGCGGTGACATCATTGACGGATAATGCGCTTATGTTACAGGTTAAATCAGGAGACCTGGACAAGATGGCCTTGTTGTTTCAACGGTATCACAGGCAGCTGTATGGTTTTCTATATTTTCAATGCGGCGACAGGCAGTCAAGCGAGGACATGGTTCAGAATGTGTTTTTACGTATGCTTGTTTCACGGCACACATTTACCGGCCAGGGGGAATTTGTAACCTGGAT